>NZ_BADV01000014.1:0-2363 GCF_000238895.1 Pseudoalteromonas sp. BSi20429
TACATAACGTAATTCAGCCTTTTTTAATATATCTTGATTTAGCAGATTCAAAATCTATTCAACTTTACAAAATCAACACACTCTTATTTTATGTAAAGCCACTTTAGTAGCTTAATAAGAAGTTTGCTTTGTTTTAGCAGCATAACAATACGAGGATTAAACGAGCCCGATACTAACGTGTTTTTAGCATGGCTAAACGTTAAAAACCCTTCTATGCCATGATAATGCCCCATTCCTGAATGCCCTACACCACCAAAAGGGGCATCGTCAGCAGTTACTTGCACTAACGTGTCGTTTATTGCCACAGTGCCACTGATTGTTTGCTTCATAATGTATTCTTGAGCGTGCTTATCTTGCCCTAAAATATAAAGCGCTAACGGATGGTGATGGGCTTTAATATAGTCAATTGCGCTGTCGAGCGTGTCATAACTCATTATTGGTAGTATTGGGCCAAATAACTCATCTTGCATAAGCTGCATTTCGTCAGTAACTTGAGTCACTAAGTGCAGCCCCATACGATGTTTTTGCTCATCTTGCTGGTTTTGCTCAAGTGGCTTAATAATGTTTGCGCCAAGCTCTTGGGATTGCTCTAAATAGGTTGCTAAACGTTTATAGTGTGCATCGCTAATAATAGAAGTTAAGTTTTTACCTTCAACACCGTCTTTAAAGTGCTTTTTATAAAGCTCGCATAATTGCTGAACCAACTGATGCTCAAGCTCTTTGGGCACAAATACGTAGTCGGGAGCAACGCATATTTGCCCTGCGTTGGCCATTTTTCCAAACAGTAAGGCTTGTGCCGCTTTTTTAATATCGGCATTTTGAGTAATAATAACTGGCGATTTACCACCAAGTTCAAGCGTTACGGGTGTTAAATTACGACTCGCTGAAGCCATTACTAATTTACCAACGGCCGATGACCCCGTAAATAATAAATGAGCAAATGGCAGTGATGAAAACTGCGCGGCTACGTCGCTACCGCCTTGTATTATTTTGCAATGCGCTTGCATGTCGTCTTTAAATATTTTTTCGATAACGACGTTTGTGTGAGGTGTAAACTCGCTTAATTTGAGCATCACTCTATTACCAGCAGCTATGGCGGTAAGCACAGGTACTAACGCTAACTGAATGGGGTAATTCCACGGTGCAATAATACCAACCACACCTTTAGGTTGGTAATTAACACTTACTTTTGAAGGCCACAAACTTAAACCTACAGAGCGATTACTTGGCTTTGCCCATTTTGGTAGCTTTTTGATAATGTGCGCGAGTGTTTGAACCGTAGGCAATATATCGCCAAGTAGAGTATCGAAAGCGGTTCTGTAACCAAAGTCTTTTGAAGCAGCATCCACTAGCTCTTGCTCAAGTTCAACAATACGTACACGGAGTTTTTTTAATAAAACGAGACGTTTATCAATTGGCAAGTAAGGTGTTTCGAGAAAGCTTTTTTGCAATTCATCAAATTGGGGAATTAAAGGCATTGCCTGTGATGTGTCGGTGCTCAAAATAGATTACTCAATTTTTAAAGTTACCGCAGACTATAACCTTGTTCTGTTTTTCGAGCAATAACACTAATTATCTAAAAAAGAGCTTCTTGAGCAATATAAATAAGTATAAAGAGTGGCTTTGTTTAAAACTGTAAATATAAACAAAGCTACTGGTTGGAACTAATTTAGTATAGCTTTAAAAGCCAAATACTTGCGCTGCGATAGTCATTGTCACTAGCGTAATTAATACAATGGCGACAATATTTAGCACAAAGCCGGCTCTTATCATGTCGCGCATTTGAATTTGCCCTGAGCCAAACACAATAGCGTTTGGTGGTGTCGCTACCGGCATCATAAACGCACAACTACACGCTATAGCTGCAGGAATAACCCAAACCAAAGGCGAACCTGTTATAGACTCTGCAACGGGTCCTAACAAAGGAAGAAAGCCAGCTGCAGTCGCTGTATTGCTAGTGATCTCAGTTAAAAATGTAATTAAAGCAACCACAACAAGTACGCTCATAACAAGAGGAATCGCACTTGCGCCTTCAATCATGTGAGCAATAAACTCGGCAAGACCTGACGATTTAATTTGAGATGCAAGCGTAAGTCCGCCCCCAAACAATAGCAATACGCCCCAAGGCACTTGTGAGGCGTTTTGCCAATCAAGAATACGCTCATCACTGCCTTTATTAGCAGGCATTACAAACAGCAGTAATGCAGCAGCAATTGCAATTGTAGTATCTGAAATTTTAAGACCTGTTATATCACCCAATAAAGGTCTAAATATCCAGCAAAGTGCAGCAAGCACAAATACAAACAATACGCCTTTTTCTGCGCGTTGCATTATTCCAAGCTTTTTTAACTGTTCAGAAAATA
>NZ_BADV01000013.1:0-12688 GCF_000238895.1 Pseudoalteromonas sp. BSi20429
TTTTTTATAGTTTTTATAAATAAATGAGGAGCTTAATGACATTATTTACACAAAGATTGAGCATATACCAAATGGAAGAATCTGATTGGCCTCTTTTTCTTGCGCTTCATCGCGATCCTCAAGTCCTCAAGTATTGTTTTGATATGCCAATGGAGTCACTGGTAAGAAACCGCTTTGAGATACGCTTGCCTAAGTGGAATGCTAAATCACGTCATCCCCTGTGTTTACTCATTATTAATAATCAAACAAAACAACCTGTGGGTGTTACAGGTTTTGCCTATGACGGAGAAACCGCAGAGCTTGGTTACTTATTATTGCCAGAGTATTTTAATAAAGGCTACGCGACAGAATCCCTAAGAGCTGTGATTGACTGGGCTTGGAAAGAATGTGGTATTAGGCAGTTTAAAGCAGTCGTAACGCGTGGCAATATTGGTTCTGAAAAGGTGCTTGGTAAGTGCGGTTTAACCCATACCGATACACTTTTTAAAGTGCATACAATAGGCGAAAAGTTATATGACGATTTAATTTATACGCTTAAGGTGTAGGGTTTTAATGGGCTAGTAGCCTAGCCCAAAAAGTGTTTACAAGTGAAGTGAAATAGCTTTTCGGTCTTTTTCTGGCATGTTTTCTACGACTAAATTAAATGAGTTATCAATCATTCTCTCAATTTCACCTTGTGGAATTGTGCCGTCTAAAATTACTGTGTTCCATAAGCGTTTATTCATATGGTAACCAGGGATCACTGCCGGGAAAATATCACGCAATGATATTGCTTCATCAGGATCGCACTTTAAGTTAAGCCACCAAATAACCTCACCATCATCATTAGTTTGACCGTCATTGCCAATAGCAAGAGTCGCAAACATTTTATGATTCACTTTATATACATCAACCTCTTGCGCAAATGGTTTTGTAACCTGAACAAGTGGTTTTTTAACTAAATACTCATGTACTTTTTTCTGGTCCATGATCCATTCCTTGAAGTCATACTCGGTAAAGCTACCATAGCAGTTTTTTTCACATTTGATTATATGTATTTTAGTATAAATTAAAATTTTACAAGCTAATACAACATGTAGCGTAAAACCAACGTAATTTTAGTTGAACAAAATCCAGTTCGTGGTATGTTTCTGGCAATCAAAAAAATAATAGGAATTCACACATGCCAAAGGCGAGTGATGTTAAAAAAGGTACTGCTATTGACTTCAATGGCCGCGTTTTAGTTGTAAAAGATATTGTGCGCTCTGTGCCGCAAGGTCGTGCTGGTGGTAGTTTATACCGTATGCGTTTATACGATGTGGTAACCGGTGGTAAAGTTGACGAAACATTCAAAGACAGTGACATGCTAACGCTGGCTGATTTAACACGCCGTGAAGTAATGCTATCGTACATTGATGGTGACGAGTATGTGTTCATGGATAATGAAGATTACACGCCTTATAACTTAAGTAAAGATGCTATTAGCGAAGAAATTTTATTTGTTAATGAAGAAACACAAGGCGTACACGTAATTGTTATTGATGGCGCGCCAGTAGGGCTTGATTTACCGTCAAGTGTTGAACTTGTTGTTGAAGAAACAGACCCATCTATCAAAGGTGCATCTGCGAGTGCTCGTTCAAAACCTGCACGTATGTCTACTGGCTTAAATATTTCTGTGCCAGAGCATATTTCAACAGGTGACCGTATCCGTATTAATACTGTTGAACACAAATTTATGGGTCGTGCTGAAAAGTAACTTGTAAATTATAATTTTAAAAGCCGAATCTGTGTTTAACAGCTTCGGCTTTTTTGTGCGCGCGGGGGATTTGTTGCTTTAAATTTAATCACGTTAGCGTTAGAATAAGTGCCGTATTTTTGAGCAACTTTAAAGGGTAATTTTGTTTATAGTTTTACTAAGCAGTGCATTTATAGCTTTAATGTATTTAGAAGCCATTAAAAAAGGTATGCCAATTAAGCGATGGCTTATTTTAGGCGGTTTACTTGGGCCTGTGGCCTGGTGCTTATTTAATCTACATTATCGCCGTGCTTTAGTAAGAAATGTAGGTATAAATGCGTGTATATGGCGCCCTTAATTTATCGACGCCACATTTTTATTTTTTCTAATTAAGCTTGGGGCTGCTTTAGTTTGTTGCTGCTTTAAAAATTCAGTAAATTCACTTTTTGATAGTGGCTTAGAATAGTAATAACCTTGTACTGTTTCGCAATTAAGCTTTTTAAGTATATCAATTTGATGAGCTTGTTCTACACCTTCAGCAACTACATGCAAATCAAGGTTATGCGCAATAGTGACTATTGAGTCGACCATATTACGCCCACGTTCGTTGGTCATGTCATCTATAAATGCTTTATCTACTTTAAGTGTATTAAGCGGAAATTGCTTTAAATACGCTAATGATGAATAACCAGTACCAAAATCATCCATTGCTAAATGAATACCTCGGGCACTTAACGAACGCATAATTGCAATGGCTTCTTTAGGGTCGTCCATTACAGTACCTTCTGTTATTTCAAGCTCTAAAAAGTAAGAAGGTAATTCGTTTTTTTGCAAAATAACGTCAATACGAGAAGTTAAATCGGGGAGGCTAAATTGCTTTGCTGATAAGTTGACAGCTACTCGGCCGCTAAATAAACCGCTATCTAGCCATTCTTTTACGTCTCTGCAGGCTTTGTTTAATACCACTTCACCAATTTCAATTATTTGGCCAGTTTCCTCGGCTATAGGTATAAAAACTCCCGGACTAATAATGCCTTTTTTGGGTGTAATAAAGCGCACTAATGCTTCCATTCCGGTTAGCTTGCCTGTTCGAATATTCATTTTTGGTTGGTAGTACACTTCAAAATGGTCTTCTTTTAAACCAAAGCGCATGAGGTTTTCAATTTGCAGTCGTTTAACGGCTTGACGGTTCATCGTGTCGTTAAAAAATAAGTAGCTGTTACCTTTCTTTTTAGCATGATACATCGCGGTATCTGCATTTTTTAAAAGCAGTTCAGGCGTATTACCGTCTTCTGGAAATAATACAATGCCTACACTTGAGGTGATTGCCAGTTCGTGGCCAGCCATTTTAAATGGTGTAGCAATGGCTGCTAAAAACTGTTTTGCCATACGTGTAATTACATGTATGTCGTTAGTGTCAGACATTACAAGAGCAAACTCATCGCCGCCTAAACGATAAAATACATCATTTTCGCGGGTTAGTTTATTTAAGCGCATTGCTAGTTTAGCTAATAAGCTGTCACCTAGTTGATGCCCTAACGAGTCATTTATTTTTTTAAAGTTATCTAAATCGAATACAAGCAAGGCGTGATGCGAGTTGAGCTTTACTAGCTTTTGCAAATCAGTAAAAAATAAATTTCGGTTAGGCAGACTAGTTGTGCGATCTCGATTCGATAAGTTATGTAACTGCGATTCGGCTTTTTTACGCTCTGTTAAATCTGAATAAACAACGACATAATTAGTTATTTGATTTTGATCGTTTTTAATTTCATCTATCGATATTTCTATAGGCAATAAAACACGCTCACTATTACGAAGCTTCACTTCTTGTTGGATATGTTCGCGCTCTTTTACTATTTCAATAATTCTGTTTGTGTAGCTTGGCTCATACCCAGATAGGTTGAAATCTTTTCCTAAGTATTGCTCGCGTACGCCACCAAACAAGGTTAAAAAACTCGGGTTTATATCAACCAGTTTAAAGTTTTTATCGTAAATTGCTAAGGCGTCAGTGAGTGATTCAACACATTTAGCAAAAAGGTTTAAGCGCTCTTCCGTTGATTTTAACTGTGATATATCGCGAACAGTACCTGTCATTCTAAGGGGTGATAAGTTGGCGTCTTTTTCAATTATTTTTCCGCGATCGAGTACCCAATGCCAACGACCAAATGTATCTTTGATTCGGTAGGTGGCTTCAAAAAAAGCAGATTGCTCTGCAAAGTGTACTTTTAACAAGTGCTCAACGTTATTAATATCGTGAGGGTGAATAAGGCCTTTGTTTGGCGGAAACCCCATTAAGGTAGTCGAATCCATTAAGTACTTATCGTTAATACGAATAACTTCGCCTGTTTTTATGTTCCAGTCCCAAAGTGTATCGCCGCTACCTTCTACAGTGCTTTTAAGGCGTTTTTCCGAAAGGCGGAGTTGGCGGCGTGAGCGTCTAAGTTTGTGGATTACAAATAACAGGTAGGGCAAAGCAAGCGCTATAATGGCGCTTGCTAGTATAAGTATATTGTCGGAGTTGTAATTAAATGATGACTCAAAGGCAAAAAGCTCAAATGAGTAAGCAAGTACTACAAGCATGCTTAGTTTTATTATTATTTTTATCATTTTTTTATTACTTCTAATTTACAAATGATAATTTAAAACAAGCTAAACCTAGTGTCAAAGAGATTGAGAGTAAACGGGCATATTTTGAGATTTATTGACTTTTGCCGAGCTTAAAAGCTCATATCTTGGTCTATTATCATCAAATAGGCTTAGTGCATAAACTTTTAGTTCTTTTAGGGTTAGCGCATTTAAGGCATCTAAAAGTCGTTGTTGCATATGAAATTCATGATCTCTGTTACCAATAGCAAGCCATAACCGTTGTGAGCGTAGGCGCAGGTTTTTATCTTTTTCTGCAATATGAGTACTAAGGCCGTGTTTTTGCTGTTGCCAATCGTTTTCATCAAGTGCATCAATGTTATCAAGGTAGTTTTTAATAAAACGGTTATGTCGATGCAATAAAGTTTTTGCATCAAACTTAGGTGACTGCACATAAAATGCTATACCAGCACGCGTATTAAATGGTGCATAACCTGCGCCTACTAAGTAGCCAAGTTGCTGTGTAGTTCGTAATTCATTAAAGTAATCTTGATTAATTAAATGATTTAACGCCATCATTTTTACTTTTTCGGCCACGCAATCCGTTTGCGCTTGATAGTAAATAACCATTGCATGGTCGTTACAAGGAAGCTCTAGCTCGTAGCGAGTTACTTTTTTAATTTCAAAAAGAGGGCGTCTTAAATCTTCAATTATGGTTGCGTTTTTTAAGTGATTTGCGACTTTTTTTTGAAAGGCTATTGCATCACTTTGCTGCCAGTTACCATGTAAAAATGATTCAACATGTAGTGCTTTAAAAAAGTCTGTTCTGAACTCATTAAATTGCTGAAAACAGGTGTTTTTTAATGCCGATGCAAGCTCCCCAGGTTGTGGGTTCCAAGGCATTATTTTTGCGCCTAAAATGCTAAATAACTCACTGACTGGTTTGTTTTGGTTGCTATTGCGCCAATGCCTTACAAGCTGTTTTTTATATTCAGCAAAGCGTTTTGCACAGATCTCTACATTAAATAAAGCATCTATTAATTGATCAACAAGCTCTAACTGGCTAGATGAAAGCCCCGCGGTATGTAGAGTTAATCCACCTTGATGCGAGGTTAAGTGGTAGCTAAGTCCCGCAAGTTCTGCAGGATAAAAATTGCTCGCCCACACTATCCATAAATAAATCTGTAAATAAGCGGGTGAGTGCCATATGTTTTACATCTTTTACGGCAAAATCAGAATCCATGGCCAAATAAAAATGGCCTTTAGCAACACGAAATGTGTTGTCTTGTTTAAACCAAAAGTCAAAACCGGGTTCTTTTACTAATAACTCGGGTTTTGTTTGTGGTTTTACGACATCAAATAACACCACTTCTTTTGTTAAATAAGGATTAGCTGTAGGTAGCAGCATTTCGCTCAACGGCTTATTTATCTCGCTAAGGGCATCAAGCCAACTAGGTGAAATATGTTCTACTTTATATGGTGTGTTGTACCATGCCGTTTTATGTTCAGGCTCTACATCTGGATGTATAAGTACGATGCGCATATTATGTGGCGTTAACCACTGCATGGCCATTTCGTGGGTCGCTTTTTTAAAGCCTTCCATTAAATAGTCGCCTTGCACGTAATTTGCTTCATCGTAATGCTGCATATTAATGCTTAAATTACTGACCCAATCAATCAGGCGTGACTTTTCTTGGTTATCGAATGCTATTTGTAATAGATTTTTTTTATCTTGGTATAAGCGTGGCAATTTTTCGGTGTTATCGTTAATTAAGCAAATGTATTCAAACACCATTTCAATAATGTCTTCGAAGTATTCAATACCCTCATCGGTAAGCGCTAAGCTAATATTAAAATCTTTGAAGTTGCTGCCATTAATACCACCGCCAGCAGAAAGTGCATTGATCCAGCCTTGTTCTTTTAAAATAGAATAAAGAGAACCCGCGCCTTCATAGCCAAGTAAGTGGGCAATAAAACTTACTGTTTTATGGCGATAAAAGTCGTCAATATTAGGCATAGCAAAACTTATAATAAGTTTTTGCATATGCTTATGTGGCTCAATATGGAGTATTTTTCCTATGTCTTGTTTGCGATAAAGTGGCTCACTGATCTCTGGCTTTTTAAGGTTTTTGTTGCCGTTAATTGCGCCAAAGTAAGTTTGAGTCCAGCTTTGTAGTGTATCTAGTGTTTCGTTTGCGCAAATAACTAAAGTCATCCACTGAGCTTGGTACTGGCTATTAAAAAAGTCACGAAGCTCATCACTAATACAGCGCTCTCTGTCAGCTAAGGTTTGTAGGTTTCCTACAGAAAATTTAGCAAATGGATGAGCTGGGTTTACCGTTTCTTTATGGGCTTGATAAATACGGCGACCGTCGTCTTTTATTTTTAGTTTAAACTCGGCTTCAATTGCGTTACGTTCTTTTTCTGTTTCGGCTGAATTTAAAAGAGGCGCAATAAAAAAGCGGCTAAATTGGGTAAGTGCTTGTTCAAATTCTTGATTGTTAATATCAAAAAAGTAACAGGTATGCTCAGTGCCGGTCCACGCATTGGTGTTGCCGCCAGCTTGCGAAACAAAATTATTAAAACTACCTGAATCTGGATACTGGTCAGTGCCTAAAAAAAGCATGTGCTCTAAAAAGTGTGCTAGGCCTTGCCTATCAAGAGGGTCGTCAAAATGTCCGGCGTTAACTGCCATTGATGCTGCCGCTTTTGTAGAATCTTTATCTTGCACTAATAGTACTTTTAGACCATTGTCCAGTGTAAAGGCGCGGTATGCTCTGTTATCATTGCGGCTGATATTCAAATGATGCTCCTGAAACTAAACGTTTACTTGTTAACAACAGATGATGGCTTCAGGAAAGCGAAGTACAGCTTAAAGATTTACCTGAATCTCATGAAAGAACTATTTTAGAAATAAATAGATTTATATTGTTAATATAGCTGACAAACGGGCAAACTGGCTACTGTTTTATATTCTTTAATCGGTTGATTTTTTATGAAAACAATCCTAATAATGCGCCACGGCGAAGCAACACCCATGCAGGCTGATGATGCAGGTAGAAATTTAACCCAAGCAGGGCATGATGAAGCTGAAAAAATGGGCCTTTGGCTCAGTAAAGCACATTACCCTGATGCACTGTTAGTTAGTCCTTACATTCGAGCACAGCAAACAGCTGCAGGTGTGGCTAAAAATAACGTATTTAAATTTAGCGAAACCACGTCTGATATAATTCCCGAAGGCAAACCTCAAATTGCTGCTGACTACATCGAAACACTTATTGCTACTCACCCCCAATGTAATACATGGCTTATAGTGGCACACATGCCTATTGTAAGTTACTTAGTGGACCAATTAAGCCCTGGCAATATGCCCATTTTTAATACGGGTGCTGTTGCTGTTATTAGTTACGATGAGCAAACCCAGCGTAGTAGTTATTTAAGTATAAATGCCCCAGAAAACGTTTAAATATAAATAATTGAGTAAAGTAAAATGACAATAGAACGTTTACAAACAGGTGCGCGCATGAGCCGCATTGTAAAACATAACGGCACTGTGTATTTATGTGGGCAGGTATGCGCCGACGCGCAAAAAGATATCAAAGAACAAACTCAAACTATGCTTGATAAAGTAGAGGCATTGCTTGATGAAGCGGGAAGTTCAAAAGAACATATGCTTAGCGCGACTATTTATGTAAAGAGCATGGAATACTTTGCTGATATGAATGCAGTATGGGATGCGTGGGTAACCGAGGGTTGTGCACCAGCACGTGCCTGCGTAGAAGCTAAAATGGCACGTGATGCACTGCTTGTTGAAGTTTCAGTCGTTGCAGCTTTAAAAGAATAATAGCTTTAATGACTTGCTCCCCCGTTGTACTCATCACAGGTTCTAGTCGAGGTATTGGCGCAGCTACCGCATTATATTTTGCAAAGCACGGTTATAATGTTTGCATTAATTATAAAGCAGATTTAGCTAGTGCGAAGCTAGTAGCCGATCAAGTCAGAAGCTCTGGCGTTAGGGCTCAAGTTATAAAAGCAGATGTGTCGAAAGAGGCAGATGTTTTGGCGTTATTTGACTTTATTGATAAAGAGTTAGGTCAACTTGATGTACTAATAAATAACGCCGGTATTTTAAAACCACAAATGCCTTTGTTAGAAATGAGTGCTGAGCGCATAAACGAAGTTTTGACTACAAATATTACCAGTGCTTTTTTATGTAGTCGTGAGGCAATAAAGCGAATGGGAAATGGCGGTAGTATTGTTAATGTTTCATCGGGGGCCGCTAAAACGGGCTCTCCTAATGAGTACATTGATTATGCAGCATCTAAAGGTGCAATGGACACATTTACTATTGGCTTGGCAAAAGAGGTGGCAAGTAAAGGTATTCGTGTTAACTCTGTTAGACCTGGGCTTATTTACACTGATATGCATAGTGATGGCGGCGAAAAAAATCGAGTCGATCGTCTTAAAAGTAAATTACCCCTTGGCAGAGGCGGTACACCCGAGGAAGTTGCTGCAGCAATTTACTTTTTAGCTTCGGAGCACGCTTCTTTTACAACGGGTAGTTTTGTTGATGTAGCCGGCGGTTTGTAAGCTAAAGTAATAAAGCTAGCCAAAACGTAAAGCTAATAACACTTAAGATAGTAGAAAGTACGACAGCCCCAGCAAGAGTAGCTTCATGCTGCTTTATTTGACTCGCAATAAGATAAGCATTTACGCCAACAGGGGACGCACTTAAAAGTACCAATACATTAAGTATTTGCGTGTCTAGCTTAAATACATAGGTGCCTACCAATAAAACTAACGCAGGCAATAAAAATATTTTTAAAATTGATGCTATTAACGCGGGTTGCCAATTTGCTGCTATTTTATAAAAAGCTAAATTAGCACCAAGTACAAATAGCGCACAGGCAATTGCTGGTTTAGCTAATAGATCCAAACTATTTGCTAAGTCGGTGAATAGTGTTACTCCTAAAATGTTTAATATAAGCCCGCATCCAATACTCAGTACTATTGGATTTAACACCATACTTTTTCCAAAGTGCGACCACGAAAATTTATCGCTACTGCCTTTAGCGCCTATTAAAAAAGTAAGTGCAAATAACAATGTGCTATGAAAAGTAATGATCATAAACGCAATGGCTATCATCTCTTTGCCAAGCGATGCAATAACAATAGGAATACCCACTAACACCATATTTGAATAGCTAGAAGCAAGTCCAAAGACGCCGTGTTGTTGGTAATTTTTTAAATACTTTTTATTTAAATAAAAGCGGTCAATTAAAATACCCACCCCAAATACACTCAGAACCGGTATGTAAAAACTCAAAAATGCAAAAAGACTAATGCTTTGCTGTAAGTTAATTTGCGACATATTTAACAATAAAAAAGCAGGCAAACTAATATAAAAAGTAAATTTACTTAAGCCTGCAATATGCTGCTTTTCGAAAAATTTTAATCGGCAACAGCTATAACCAAACGCAACAATAAAAATGAGTGGAAAAATAATCGAAAAAATATGCACGTAGTTACATCCTAGTAATAGCTAAAGTTAGCGTCTAAATTCATCACTTTGCGGTAAATTAATTAGTATGAGTACAGCGCCTCTACCACCATATTCGAGAGGGGCTTGATGCATCGCTATTACGTCAGGATGCTGTACTAAGTACTGAGGCACTTTATGCTTTAGTACGCCGCCGCCAATACCGTGCACTACACACGCACAATAGTAATGCTGCTTTTTACATTCGTGAATGAGTCCAGCGAGTTCGTCTTTAGCAAGTTCTTTATTTAAGCCATGTAAATCTAGCGTCAAATCGGGTGCAAAGTCACCACGGCGAAGCTGTTTAGCTAGGAAAGTATCTTGGCCTGGTTTTACATATTTAACCGTGCCGTGGGTGTCTATATCGGGAATATAAACGTCTGAGAAGAAAAATTCAGATTGAGCCTGCTTTTTTTGCTGGGCAAATTGCTTAGCTTGTGACACCTTAGGCTTTGTATCAAAACGATGAGTATCTTGTTTAAATACTTTGGCGCCTGTGATCGTTTGACGAAATAAGCTTATGTCGTCATTGCTTAGGGACGAATGTGATGGAGTGTCTTTTTTCATAACTATTACCTAAACAAAAAAACGTAAAAACGCAGCGCAAAAGGCGGTACAATACTTAAATGAGGGGCAATTGTAATTTGCCCAGCGCAGATAGGCAATGCAATCGTCTTAAAGACTCAAAACAGTCAGTAAGCTAATACAGGTAAAAATATATGAGCGATTTACAAATAGAAGAAGCAACACTCGAAGAAGCCGTTGCAGAACTGTCAACTTTACATGACTGGTTACGTTGGACTACAAGCCAATTTGCAAGTAGTAGTATATTTTTTGGACACGGTACAGATAACGCATGGGATGAAGCTGTAAGCTTATTACTGCCTGCGCTTAGCTTGCCTGTTGATGCGCCAAAAGAATTAATGCACGCGCGTTTAACAAGCACAGAAAAAAACCGACTTGCGGGTCTTATTGCAGAACGTATTAACGACTGCACACCAGTACCTTACTTAACAAACATTGCATGGTTTGCGGGTATGCCATTTTATGTGGATGAACGTGTACTTATACCTCGCTCACCGTTTGCTGAGCTTATCAGCAACCGCTTTACACCCTGGCTTGAAGAGCCACAATCGGTTAACCGCATATTAGATTTATGTACGGGGTCGGGTTGTATCGCAATTGCACTTGCTCAAGCTTTTGAGGAAGCACAAGTTGATGCGGTAGATATATCGTATGAAGCGCTTGAAGTGACAGATATTAACATTAACGATTACATGTTAAGTGATCGTGTGTTACCCATTCAGTCTGATGTATTTAGCGGTGTACCAGGTCAAAAATACGACCTAATAGTTGCAAACCCACCGTATGTTGATGCAGAAGATATGGCTGACCTACCACGTGAATTTCATCATGAACCAGAGCTTGGGCTTGCATCAGGCCACGATGGTTTAGATGTAACCCGTACTATTTTAAGTGAAGCGAGTGAACACCTAACTGATAACGGTTTGTTATTTGTAGAAGTTGGTAACTCTATGGTACATATGGATGCACTGTATCCGGGCGCGCCGTTTGAATGGATTGAATTTGAACAAGGCGGCTTAGGTGTATTTGTAATTAGCAAAAAGCAGCTAGATGAGTATTTTGCAAAATAAGTAAAAAATGAATAGCCAAGCCGTGTGCTTGGCTATTGGTAGTCATTAGGAATGAGGAAAGTTAATGGCAGGTAATAGCATTGGACAGTTATTTAAAGTGTCCACCTTTGGTGAGAGCCACGGCGTTGCATTAGGCGGCGTTGTTGATGGTACTCCCGCAGGTCTTGAAATCACAGAGGCCGACTTACAAATTGATTTAGATCGCCGAAAACCAGGTCAAAGCCGTTATACAACGCAGCGCCGTGAAAGCGATCAAATAAAAATATTAGCAGGCGTTTTTGAAGGTAAAACCACAGGTACTAGCATTGGTTTATTAATTGAAAACACCGATCAACGTTCGCAAGATTACGGCAAAATTAAAGATGTATTTCGCCCAGGTCATGGAGATTACACGTATTGGCATAAGTACGGCTTGCGCGACTATCGCGGTGGCGGTCGTTCATCTGCACGCGAAACCGCAATACGCGTAGCGGCAGGTGCTATTGCTAAAAAATACTTAAAGCAATTTCATGGTATTGAAGTTAAAGCATGTTTAAGTCAGCTTGGCCCTATCAAGGCGGAAACGTTTGACTGGGACGAAGTTGAAAATAACTTATTCTTCTTCCCTGATGCAAGTAAGCTTGAAGCGCTTGACGAATATATGCGTGACCTTAAAAAGCAAGGTGACTCAGTTGGCGCTAAAGTAAAAGTAGTGGCAAGCAACGTACCAGTAGGTCTTGGTGAGCCAGTATTTGACCGCCTTGACGCTGAACTTGCACACTCATTAATGAGTATTAATGCAGTTAAAGGCGTGGAAATTGGTGATGGCTTTGATGTAGTTGAGCAAAAAGGCTCTGAGCATCGCGACGAGTTAACCCCTGAAGGTTTTACATCAAACCATGCGGGTGGCGTACTTGCCGGTATTTCGACAGGGCAAGACATTATTGCTTCTATTGCGCTAAAACCAACGTCGAGTATTACCATCCCAGGTAACAGCATTAATACAAGCAACGAAGCGGTAGAGATGATCACTAAAGGTCGTCACGATCCGTGTGTGGGCATTCGTGCAATCCCGATTGCTGAGGCAATGATGGCTATTACATTAATGGATCATTTACTGCGCCAACGCGGACAAAATCCGCATGTAAATCATCAGCACGGGCCAATTAATGGCTCTGTGTAAGTATTTATAATTATAAAAAAACGCGGATTACCGCG
>NZ_BADV01000012.1:0-117858 GCF_000238895.1 Pseudoalteromonas sp. BSi20429
TGGCGGAATAATGCACAGCTAACACTCTACACTTACACCAATATCTTTCATTTCACTCAAGTGTTTACTGCTAAAGAGATACACACCCTCGTAAAGTACGTTTATTTAGCTACTATTATTAGAGTTAAAAAACACATAAAGTTAGAAGCTAAATAAACTCCCTTCAAATATCGCGAATTTTTGTGGCAGGATTACCAGCTACGACAGTATTATCCATTACATTTTTTGTAACCACAGCTCCTGCAGCAACAATACTGTTTTCTCCAATACTTACACCCGCTAAAATAATTGCACCAGCACCAATCCACACGTTATTACTTATGGCGATAGGTGCTGCAAAATTTTCTTTATTAAGCCTTTCAGTAGGATTAACTGCGTGTGATACCGCTAAAAGCTGAACGTTTGGACCTATTAAGCAGTCATCACCAATCATGATTGAGCAATTGGCTAACGGCGAGTCGAGGAGGGTGCAATTAATATTTATAAAAGTACGATCACCAATAACTATTTGATTGCCATAATCGCAATGAAAACCTGATTCTATAATTACACCATCACCTGACTTTAAAAATAACTCCTTGATACGTTTTAAGTTGCCTCTACTTGGACTCTTATTAAATAAACGGCAGGTTTCACCTGCTTGCTTTCGTTGTGCTAAATATTCTTTACTGATGCTATTAAATGACTGCATTGTATTTATCTTTATAACTTAATTGGTTATAGCTTACCGTACTTTTAGTTTTATTATTATTAGAATAAAACTGTGTTATTTTTGCTCGTTCACTTGCCATTTAGGTTGTTTCGTTTAAAATCTTATAACTTTCGAAACGAAACTTAATTCGCAATCTTTATGACAAAACGAAATACACAGCAGCGTCGCCATAACATCTTGGGTCAGGTTAATGAACTAGGTGAAGTAGTTGTTGAAAAATTAGCAGAACAGTTTCAAACATCTGAAGTAACCATTCGAAAAGATTTAACCTCGCTTGAAAAAAGTGGCTTATTACTTCGCCGCTACGGTGGTGCTATTGCACTACCTAAAGAAATTGTTAGCGATGAAATAGATTCAAAGCGCAAAGTGGCTATAGCAAAAGCTGCAGCAACGCTTATAAAAGATCATAACCGCATTATTATTGATAGCGGACGCACTACGGCAGCTATGATCCCTGAGCTTGCTGATAAGCGTGGGCTAGTTGTTATGACCAACGCAATTAAAGTAGCGAGTCGTTTATTAGCACTCGAGAACGAGCCGACACTTTTAATGACCGGCGGAACGTGGGATCCACATTCTGAGTCATTTCAGGGGCAAGTTGCTGAAAATGTATTATGCTCTTACGATTTTGATCAGCTATTTATTGGTGCGGATGGTATAGACGTAAAGCGCGGCACAACGACTTTTAATGAGTTAGTTGGTTTGAGCCAAGTAATGGCAAAAGCCGCTCGTGAAGTAATTGTAATGGTTGAATCAGATAAGATTGGCCGAAAAATACCAAATTTAGAATTACCGTGGAAAATAGTAACCACATTAATAACCGACAATGGCTTAGCAGACGAAAAACGCAAAGCAATTGAGGCGTGTGGTGTAAAACTAATTTGCGCAGAGATTATTGAATAGTAACTACAAAGTGAGTTACTAGAATTAAAAAATTAATGGAGACACTATGTGTGGAATAGTTGGGGCAGTTGCAGAACGTCCAGTAAACAAAATTTTAGTTGAAGGCCTTAAACGTCTTGAATACCGTGGTTATGACTCAGCAGGCGTAGCATTGCTTGATGGCAACACACTTAATACTGTTAAAGCAGTAGGTAAAGTAGTTAACGTAGAAGCAGCTCTAGAAAAAGCAGGCGTTAGCGGTCATACAGGTATTGCACATACGCGCTGGGCAACACATGGTAGCGTTACAGAAGCAAATGCACACCCACATGTATCAAACAACCAGTTAGCACTTGTGCACAACGGTATTATTGAAAACCACGCTAGCCTACGTACAGCACTTAAAGCAGATGGGTACGAATTCTTATCAGACACTGATACAGAAGTAATGGTGCATTTAATTCACCAACTTCGTAAACAACACACAACGTTACTTGCATCAGTACAAGCAGCTGTTAAACAGTTTGAAGGCGCTTTTGGTACTGTTGTATTTGATAAAGACAACGACAACGAAATCATTGTAGCGCGCTCAGGTAGTCCTCTTGTTATTGGTTTAGGCCTTGGCGAAAACTTTATTGCGTCTGATCAGTTAGCATTACTACCTGTTACTCGTAGCTTCATCTTCTTAGAAGAAGGCGACGTAGCACGTATTACACGTGACACAGTAGAAATTTTTGATGCAGACGGTAACGCAGTTGAGCGTGAAGTGATTGAATCAAATATTACGCAAGATGCATCAGGCAAAGGCGATTACCGTCACTACATGCTAAAAGAAATTTACGAGCAGCCACTTGCTGTACGTAATACTCTTGAAGGGCGTTTAAACGACGACCGTGTAGCAATTGATGCCTTTGGCGAAAGCGCTCAGCAAATATTTAAAGATGTAAAACATGTGCAAATTATTGCCTGTGGTACGTCTTACCATTCAGGTATGGTTGCACGTTACTGGCTTGAGCAGTTTGCGGGTGTTAGCTGTAATGTAGAAATAGCTTCTGAATTTAGATACCGTCAGTCGTTTGTTCATGAAAATAGCTTACTTGTTACTATTTCTCAATCTGGTGAAACTGCCGATACGCTAGCTGCATTACGCCTAGCTAAAGAGCAAGGTTACATGGCCTCAATGACTATTTGTAACGTACCTGGTTCATCGCTTGTACGCGAATCAGACCTTGCCTTTATGACTAAAGCAGGCGCTGAAATAGGCGTGGCATCTACTAAAGCATTTACTACGCAGTTAGTTGGTTTGTTAATGCTTACTGCGTCTATAGCGCAGGAAAAAGGCCTTGACCAAAGCGCAATTGTAAATGCAATTAAAGTACTTCCAGCTAAGTTAGAAGAAACATTATTACTCGCTGATGGTATTGCAGATCTTGCAGAAGAGTTTGCCGACAAACACCACTCATTGTTTTTAGGTCGTGGCTCGCAATACCCTATTGCAATGGAAGGCGCGCTTAAGCTTAAAGAGATTTCGTACATTCACGCAGAAGCCTACGCCGCTGGCGAGCTAAAACACGGCCCATTAGCACTTATTGATGCCGACATGCCAATTATTGTTGTAGCACCAAATAACGAATTGCTAGAAAAACTTAAATCAAACGTAGAAGAAGTACGCGCACGTGGCGGCATTATTTACGTATTCGCAGATAAAGATTCACACTTTGAGTCAGACGACACAATGCGTGTAATCAACGTAAACCACACTGACGATATTATTGCGCCAATTGTTTACACACTGCCATTGCAGCTACTGTCGTACTACGTAGCGGTAATTAAAGGCACTGACGTTGACCAACCACGTAACTTAGCTAAATCGGTTACGGTTGAGTAAAATCAAAAGGTTGGTAATTACCTGTTAAAGATAAAAAGGCGCTCAATGCGCCTTTTTTTGTACCTCAAAGCCTGTTAGATTAAATAACACACTACTTTCTAAAGGATTAGTCATGCGTTTATTAACCGCTGTTTTTATATATAGTTTATTTTCATTGTTTTCTAGTAGCACACTTGCAGAGCCTGATTTAAAACAGCAAACCATTGGCTATCCGCAACACACACATACATTTAAATCGGCTGTTTTAAACGAAGAACGCACAGTTGTCGTTCAGTTACCTAAGAGCTATCAATCTGAGCCAAACAAGGTATATCCTGTTATATATCGCTTAGATGGCGCGGGTAATATACCGCTTGCCAGTGCTGTAATGGATCGACTGCAAAATAATAATCGTGCGCCTGAGGTTATTATTGTCGCTATTGAAAACACTAATCGCTTAAGAGATTTATACCCCACAGTTAATAAAGAGCCACAAGGCCCGGTAGGTGAAGGCGGAGGCGCAGCAAAGTTTTTAGCATTTATTGAGCAAGAGCTTATGCCCTTGATTAATAAAAGCTATCGTACGCATAACTTTAATGTGATTGCTGGGGGCTCAGCAGCAGGCGTGTTTGCACTTTATACTATGCAAGCTAACCCTGAGCTTTTCCAAGCGCATATTGCTTACAGCCCTGCCGTTTGGTGGAACTATGGCGCACCGGTAAAAGCGACTAAGTCGTTTATTAATAAATCAAAAGACCTGAATAACTATGTTTATATAAATATTGGCGAAGAAGCTGGCTTAATGCGTGAGCGATATAATGAGCTGCAGCAAGCTTTACAATCTAATAGCTTGCCAAATTTACGCTTTTTCAGTGACGCATTTGAAAATGTATCGCATAACTTAACATCTGCCGCTGGGGCCTTTAATGCTTACCATCATTTATTTTTACCCAAACAAATGCCCATGAGTGCTTTAAGCGATGATATAGAATCTATTGATGTTTATTATAAAAAGTTATCTCAGCAATGGGGGGAGCAAATAACACCTCCAGAGGCGGCTGTTAGGCAACTTGGTTACAACCTAGTAAATATGCAGCAATATGAGCGGGCTGTGGCAGTATTTAAGCATAATGTTAAGCATCACTCACAATCTGTTGATGCACTATGGGGGTTAGGTTATGGCTATGAATTACAAGGTAATATACAACAGGCACTTATTAAAATAGAGGCCGCTTTAAATGTCGTAGATACCACATACCCCTATTTAGATACCTTAAAAGAGACTAAAAGTAGATTACAAGCACTGTTAAATAAAACCCAGTAATATAAAAGGACAATGCGCGGGGGTAGCCTGCGCTTACAGTTACCTTTACAACACGCCGCTGATATTTAAATCACTAATCTCTACTTAATAAGCGCTAAATACGCTAAAATTGCAGGCTAACTTTTTAGCAATGAGCCCGTAATATTCATGACCTCAGCCACAAGCCCTAGCACTTTTTCCGAACTTGGCCTTATTCCAGAGCTATTAGCTCGATTAACCGATTTGGAATATACCCAGCCTACGCCAATTCAAGCTAAGGCTATACCTAGTGTGCTTGCGGGCAGTGACCTAATTGCAGGGGCAAATACTGGCTCGGGTAAAACGGCAACGTTTGCATTACCTATTTTGCAAAAAGCTTTCCTTGAGCAGGGCGCTAAAAATACTGCCAGCAAAGGTAATTTTGTAACGGGGCTTATTTTAGTACCGACGCGTGAGCTTGCTACGCAAGTGGCCGATAGCGTTAAATCGTATTCTGCTAACTTTAATGGTGCAATCAAAACAGTTGCAGTGTTTGGTGGTGTGTCGGTTAATACACAAATGCAGGCTCTACGCGGCGGTGCTGATATTATAGTGGCAACACCAGGGCGCTTACTCGATTTAATCTCAAGCAATGCTATTAAGCTCGATAAACTAAATACGCTTGTACTTGATGAAGCCGACCGCATGCTAAGCCTTGGCTTTACTGAAGAGCTTGCTGAGTTATTAGCGCTTATGCCTGCTAAAAAACAAACTATGTTGTTTTCAGCAACCTTCCCTGAGCAAGTTAAGCTATTAACGCAAGAGCTTTTAAACGACCCAGTTGAAATACAAGTACAAAACAAAGATGAAAGCACCTTAGTACAGCGTGTTTTTACCGTAAACAAAGGTGAAAAAACCACAGTTTTAGCACATTTAATTAAAACGCATAAATGGCGCCAAGCGCTGATTTTTGTGAACGCTAAAAAAGACTGTGAGCACCTAGCGGCTAAGCTTGAAAAACGGGGTGTTAATGCACAAGTTTTCCATGGCGATAAAGGCCAAAGTGAGCGTACTCGTGTAATAGAAAAATTTAAAGCGGGCGAAATCGAAGTACTTATCGCAACCGATATTGCTGCACGTGGTTTGGATATTGAAAAGCTGCCAGTGGTAATAAACTTTAATCTACCACGCAGTCCTGCTGATTACATGCACCGTATTGGCCGAAGCGGCCGTGCTGGTGAAGTAGGCTTAGCGCTTTCATTGGTTGATTATGAAGATTTGCATCACTTTAAAATAATCGAGAAGAAAAACAAACTACGTCTTGAACGTGAGGAAATAGCTGGCTTTGCCGTTAACCAAGCTAATCTTGATGCTGCCGAGGCGCTTAAAAATGAAAAGCCAATGGCAAAACCAGAAGGCACAGGCAAGAAAAAGAAAAAAAATAAAGCCGATGATATAGATGATGTGTGGAGTGGCTGGCGCCGTAAGTAACAATAGAGCTAAATAAATAGCTGTAAAAACCCGTAATTAGTAAACCTAATTACGGGTTTTTTGTTTTGTGGCTTTAACTTAAAGCGTTAGTTTTAAATTAATGGTCGTGATCTTCATCTTCTGTTTCTTGTGCAATCCCTAACCAGGTAATGCTTGCAGGTGGAAAAGTTAACTCTAGCTCACTTTCAATTTCTAGATCTTCAAGGTGTACTTGCACTATGTGTTGAGCAATTGGATCGGCAATATAAGCAAACTGACCACTTTGCGCCACTATCATACTAAAGCTCATTCCTTCGGGCATTGTGGTTACGTCTGCTTGAGTAATATCTACTTGGCCTGCGAGTTCCCAGTGCATTTCACCGTCATGTTCATGCCCAGTAAGTACATTTAAAAAGCCTAGGCTGTCGAGTATTAAAAAGTGTTCACCACTGGCTGAAAAAGAATAAGAAACAGCACTTGCGCCATCAGCAAGTTGCCATTCTACTTCTTCCATTTCGGCATTTTCAGGATGAATGCTAAGCAATACTGAACCACTGCCATCATGCCCTGCGGCAATACCAAAAATTGTGTCATTGCTTTTATGGCCGTACAAAGCACCAATGCGCTGATCGCCTACGGCATCTATATTTACAACTTTTTGAGCGCTGTATACATCACCTTGCTGATGGGCAATCAATACACCATCACCACAACCAAATACAACATAATCGTGATTTTGTGCTGCGCCGTGTAAATCGGGGCAGGTTATTTCAAACGTTTGCTCTAGTTCGTAATTACCATCGTGAAGATGATAAACACCCACTTGATCGGGAAGTACTTTGGCATTAGATGTATTACTTGCATCGTCGCGGCGAATGGTTGAGAGTAAATGCTCGCCGCGAGGCTCAGCTACACCATGCATGTTAATGTCGTAGTTAATGCCCGTTAGTGTAGCTGTTGTATTGGTAATATCGTTATCGGTTAGCACTTCTACTGAGGCAGGCGTACCGGTTTCTGCATCGCCATCGTAAAATATTGCTAATTGCCCGTCGTGAGTTATTAAGTGTGTAGGGCGACTACCACTTGTTAGCTCGTAGCTGCTAAACGCAGGGCCTTGCTCATAATCATGCAAGTGCTCTGCGTGATCTTCGCGCCACATACCGCCGTCTATAAACCCTAGGTAATCTTGAGTACGATTAGCAATAACAGCATAACGAAAGCCTGGTGATGCAGATAACGTGTTTGAGTCATTGTTTAGTGTAAATGTATCAAGTAATTCGTTGTTATCTAAATCAAAAAAGCTAGCTTCGTTACTGTCACCTGCCAGAACGGCAAGTCTGCCAAGTGAGTCTATGGTATAGCCGTCGTCATGGTCGTGATCATCGTCATGATTGTGCTCGTCTTCTACAACAATAGGATCTTTTTCCACAATGTTGGTTTCTGCATCGCCACAGGCCGTAATAAATGTAGCGCTAATAGCGAGTGCAATAAGCTTTAATTGATATAGTTTTTTCATGTTTATTTCCTTTAATTATAATTTTTTAACGCTTAAAAATAACCGCGAATACCTAGCGCAAAACTACGTCCTGGACGTGGCGCTATATCCTTTACAAACGAGCTGTGCACGCGTGCTTCTGTATCTGTTAAGTTAGTGCCTCGTAGGTACACAGACATATCTTGGTTTAACATTGAAAGGTCGTAAGAGATGCTTGCATCAACCAATGTGTAGCCGTCTGTTGCTGTTTCTTGTGGGGCTGTGCGGTCTTGCTTTTGATAGCGAGTTACGTGAATATGCGCACTGAGTTTATCTGTTTGATAGCTTAGTTCGCTGCCAAAACGAAGCGGTGGTGTACGGGGTAAATTGCCGCCGTCTTTAAGGCGTGCACGAACGTAGTCAGAGAATACATCTAGCTTAAACTCGTTAGTTAGTTGCCACGCAATTTGCGCTTCAAAACCATGTAAAACTACATCATCTGTTTTAAATAAATAAACGGGTAGCTCTGATGAATGGTCGTGCTCGTCAACGCCTTCTTCTTCATCGCCATGGTCGTGTCCACTTTCGGCGAATAAACCGGTGTCTATTTGGTAATAGTAGTTATCTACTTGGTTGTAAAAGGCATTTAAAATAAAGCCAACATCGCCTTGAGTTTTACGTAGGGTTAAATCGATATTATTGGCTGTTTCCAGATCAATTGCTTGTTCAGATAAACCCAAATGGCCATCTTCATCTAAATCAAATAGTGCGCCTACTTCGTAAGTGCCAGTACCAATATGCGGCCCAAACGATAACAACTCAGAGGCAGAAGGTGCGCGTTCAGAGCGCGATATCGACAGCCCTAAGTTATAGTTAAATGTAAAATCCCATACTACCCCTGCCGATAAACTGACTGGCGTAAATTCATGCTCTACATCAAATACGCGGGTGGTTTCTGCGCTTTCTTCGTGGCCATGATCATGCTCGTCGGCTTCTTCTGCTTCATCGTGTGCGTGAGCGTCAATATTTGGCAGCAATACGTCGCCTGCTTCAATTGTTACACGCTCTATGCGCCCACCTAACTGCACTAAAAAATTCCCAAAGTGCCTTTCTTCCATTAACGCTACAGCAAAGCTTTCGGTCTCTGATGGAGGAGTAAAGGCCTCTTCACCTTGTGCTTCAACATCGCTTTGCTTGTAATGAAAGCTAATACCGCCATTCCATTCGTTAAATTGGTTATGCAGTAGGTCTATGCGTAATTCGTTGGTTTCGTTTTTAAAGGTAGTGCCAACAGCGCCGCTCTCAATTTCAGCGTGTTCGTAGTCGGTATGGCCAGCGCGGAGATTTATTTTGTTTAGCCATTTATTATCTAGGTTGTACTCACCTAATAATTGCACTTTAGTTTGCTCTAAATCAGCAAATACGCTTTCTTCTTCGTCGTTGTGTTCTTCCTCTTCTTCCTCGCCGTGCGTATGACCAGGAATACCGTATTGACGATTAAATTGCTCTACTGCTAAGCCAATAAAGCCGTTATCCATTAAATAGCTAGCGCCAACAGTAAAACCGTCAGACTCTTCATTACTGTTTTCAACTTTATAGTCACCACGATGCTCTTCACCGTCGCTATCTATATCGGCAGCTACAGGTACCCCGTAGTCATCGGCCTCACGCCAAAATGCATCGGCGTAAAAAGCCACCGAGTCTGTGCCTGTGGTGGCATTAAACGAGGCCACTTTTTGGTTATCTACCGAGTTATGTTCTAGGTTCCATTCACCACGCGTGGTGCTGTCGGTAGGTACGCGGTTATCTACTACATTAACCACACCACCAATTGCGCCACTGCCATAAAACAGCGTTGCAGGGCCGCGTAATACTTCAATTTGTTGTGCGGTAGACGCCTCCGATGCAACAGAGTGATCGGGGCCAACGCGCGAAACATCACTAACATCAAGGCCATTTTGAGTAATAAGTACGCGAGGGCCGCTTAAACCACGAATAATAGGTGTGCTGGCTACTTTACCGTGAAAATTTGTATTAACGCCTGGGAGTTTTTCAAGGCTGTCGCCAAGGGTTGCTGCTTGTTGTCGTCTTAGTTGTTCGCCAGATAAAACACTAACAGGCGATGCTGATTCCATTGCCGACATATGAATAGGGGTCGCTTCAATATCAATAACTTCAATAGGCGAGCGCTTTAAATTAAAAGTAACCGATTGGTTTTCATCATTAGTTATTGTTATATCGCGATGAAGATGCGCATAACCAGGGGCTACAACGTGAAGCTCTTTTAAGCCATTTTTTAGTTCTGTTATAACAAATTTACCGTTTTCATCGGTGGTTACTTTAAGATCTGAGCCTTCAACTTCTACCGTTGCATTGGTAACTACTTTACCTTTGTTGTTTAAAACAACGCCTTCTATTGTGGATGCAAGCACACTAGCCGGCAATAAAGCTGCTATGAGAACAGCTAATTGCGATCTACGTTTCATTTGACTACCTTGTTAGATGTTATATTATATCAATTATGCGAGTAATGTTATAATATATCAACAGTAATTAACTGATGTTATTAAAATGTCTCCTTAAAAGTAACGTTTTTGAGTGGAGACACTGATTTAGTAGAGGAAATAATGAAGTCGAGTCAAAGTGTTATGGATCGTATGGCAATAGGGTTATCGGTAATGTGCACAGTGCATTGTTTTGCAACCCCGGTTATTTTAGCGTTATTACCAAGCTTTGCTGTAATGCAAATAGATAGTGAGCAATTTCATTTATGGATTCTTGCGGCGGTAATGCCAACCAGTTTGTTGGCATTGAGTTTAGGCTGTAAAAAACATAAACGTACACGTTATATGGTGTCTGGTGTAACAGGCTTAGCTTTTATGATATTTGCCGTATTGCTAGGCCATGAAGTGCTCGAAAAAGCGCTAACCTTAATAGGCTCAGCGTTTATTGCTGTAGCCCATTGGTTTAATTATCAGCAATGTCTTAAACAGAATGACGACAACTGCCCATGTTCAGGCGGTGAGCCAGATCAAGTGATTTAATGCTATAAGTGCTGGTGGTTTAAACGAAAGCTACACTGGCACTTTATTTTTTATTTAAACTTTGTTTTTTTAGATAGCTTAAATATTCGCTAAAAGTACTTTAAAGTAGGTACTTAATTTATTTTTAGCTTAGGTTAACCAATACAGTGCCTCTTATTTTAAAATCTCTTTTGCTTTTAAGCGCCTTAATATGTTTTAAATTAAGCGCAAATACCCCTTATTCAATACCCCGAAGTAACGTGGTTGAGCTCATTGAGCCCGTTAGCGAGCGGGCGTATCCTGTGTATATTCAGCTTCCTAAATCATACCAAAAGCAGCCTAATAAAACGTATCCAGTTATTTATGTAATCGATGCACCGTATACCTTTCCCATCGTTGCTGGGGCTACACGATTCCCTATGAATAGTGGCAAAATGCAACAGGCTATTATTGTAGCAATTGGCTATGAAAAAGGGTCCGCTGGCTCTAACAGCCGAATTAGAGATTACACGCCTACCTTTGCAAAAGATTGGAAAAAGCAAACAGGTAATGCCAAAGGGCATATTCAGTTTTTACAAAGTACAGTTTTCCCTTTTATTGAAAAAAACTATCGGGCCAGTAACTTACAAAGAACCTACATGGGGCATTCGTTAGGCGGTTTATTTGGCGCGATTATTTTATTAACGACACCCGATTTATTTAGCAATTATATTATTGGCAGCCCATCGGTTTGGTTTGATAACAATGCACTATTAGCGTTAAAAGTGAATAAGCCAAAATTGCCTATAAGGGTATATATATCAGTTGGATCTATGGAAACGCCAGCTTTCGGCGAAGGGCAAAATATGGTTGAAGGTGCTAAGCAGCTAACGCAAAAAATTAATGCGCTTAAAAGTGACAATATAGAATTAAAAAGTGTTGTTATTGACGGCGCTAATCATGCAACCGCATTTCCAACAACAGCAATCCAAGGCTTAGATTGGGTGCTGGGTAAAGCGAAAATTAATATAATTAAATGATTTTTAACAAGCACAAAAAAAGCGACTACCCAATATGGTGTCGCTTTTTTAGTAAGTAGTATTAGCCTACTTATAAAAGGCTTCAACAGTGCCTTTTCTTGTAAGTAAAAGTGGTTGTCCGCGACGATCAAGGCCTTTTGGAGATGCAAACTTTATCCAACCTTCGCTGATGCAGTATTCTTCAACATCAAAACGCTCTTTGCCGTTGAACGTGATACCAATAT
The DNA here is from genome assembly GCF_000238895.1 of Pseudoalteromonas sp. BSi20429. Taxonomy (NCBI): domain Bacteria; kingdom Pseudomonadati; phylum Pseudomonadota; class Gammaproteobacteria; order Alteromonadales; family Pseudoalteromonadaceae; genus Pseudoalteromonas; species Pseudoalteromonas sp. BSi20429. The sequence continues at coordinate 11,954 of NZ_BADV01000012.1, forward strand.
CGTGTTCAAAAACTTCTTCCACATGATGTGGGCTACGTGGATTAATAGAAAGGCGATCTGGTAAAGCAGGTTTTGCGGTAGTGTCGTTCATGGTCATATTCTATATTGAATGAAGTATGCGCTATTGTAGGCAATACAACGCTTTCGCTCAAGAGAGATAGTAGTAAATGTGTTTAAAAATGTACTAATTAATGAGTTGTGTATACAAATGAGATTGCGCTTGGAAAATATTTACAGAGGAGGTTTTGAAGATATTCGACTAAATAATTATAAAGGTAAATATATTAATGGGTTATCTCTAACCCATTAAATTGTTTAGCAATTAGATGCTAACAATGTTCTCGGCTTGTGGACCTTTTTGACCTTGAGTAACAGTAAACTGTACACGTTGGCCTTCAGCTAAAGTTTTAAAACCGTCACCAGAGATTGCGCTAAAATGTGCGAACACGTCTGCGCCAGATTCTTGCTCGATAAAACCAAAACCTTTTGCTTCGTTAAACCATTTTACTGAACCAGTAGTTGTATTAGACATAATATGTATCCTAAAAAATTAATATAAGTGTGCCTGAAAAGAGGCGATTGAGCCGGAAAAAATAGTTAACTTGAGGATATCGCGTAGGATTATTACTAAAACAACGGGGTACTAACAAATAAAACAAAACTTCTTTCAAACTAGTATTCAAAATGGGTTATTGCTAACCCATTTTAACGAAAGCAATTAGATGCTAACGATGTTTTCAGCTTGTGGACCTTTTTGACCTTGAGTAACAGTAAACTGTACACGTTGGCCTTCAGCTAGAGTTTTGAAACCGTCGCCAGAGATTGCGCTGAAATGTGCGAAAACATCAGGACCAGATTCTTGCTCGATGAAACCAAAACCTTTTGCTTCGTTGAAAAATTTAACTGTACCAGTTGTAGTATTAGACATAATAGTATCCTAAGAATTAATAAAAGTGCGCCTTAAATTAGGCAATTTAACAGGAAGAAAACATACATTTAACTGAGGATAACGCGAAGGATTATTACTAAAACAACGTGGTACTTACAAATAAATAGGGTTTTCTGTCAACCCGATGCCAAGCAGGATAACAGTAAATTGAGCTATATACCAAGCCCTATTGTAAATTTATTTTAGAGTAAGTGCTTTATTAGTTTGTTTGTTTTTTAACTAACCAGTCATGATTTAGGTGATCTTTTTTGCGTCTGAATTTAAGTTAATTTTAATTTAATCAATGCTTTATGTTTGTATTAGCACGCGGTTCTAGAGTAGGCAAAATGCAAGTTTTAAGTGGTTAAAACATGACCTAATTACCTACTGATTTTTTTGATATATACCTTAAATAACTTGATTCATTAGCTCCAAATTACAAATCCAAGTATTAATAATGCAATCCAAAGTGTTTCAGCCACAATTAAAATAATGGGTTTCATACCTACTTCGGTAAGCTTTCTAAATTAGTTTTCATACCGTTTGTACACAATATTCTTACTCTAAGCTTAATAAATTGAACCCTACTGGAAGGAGGGTACTTAATTATTTCAATAGGCATTTATCTCGAAGACGCGTTATGTAATATGTGAATCATGCTGCGTTTACAGCAAAGCGGCAGATTAGTGAATGGAAAGCCAGCAGAAAGCCAGCAAGGTAAGGCTTGCTGTCTTTAAAAAATACGCGCTAAGATTGCTAATTAGTAGTTTAAGTACGTTTAACTAGTCGAGCTCAATTTGGTAATGATAGTGATCGCTACGGCATTTAGTTAGGCGGTATTCAATACGTTTACCTTCGATTGATTCGGTAATACGCGATACTAACAGCAATGGATCGCCTGCATTTATAGCAAGCATTTTTGCATCATCTATTGTAGCAAGTACGGCTTTAATACTGTCCTGGGTTTTGTGCACCGTTTGGTTAAATTTACTCTGATAGTAATGATATAAAGTGTGCGGTATATCACTACTTTTATGTATATCAGGAAAGTAGCTTTGCGGTAGGTATATAGTTTCGCTCATGCAAAACTCGTTATCGAGAATACGCCTACGAACTAGCTTAGTAACTTTGTCTTTTTTATTTAGCTGCAAAGCCTTTATAGCTTCAGCAGGCGCTACACAAAGCTCAACCGATAGCAGTTCCGCTTTTGGCGAGTTGTCACTTTCACCGTCGGCTTGTAACGGAAAAAACCTGAATAAGGCATCTTGCGAGGTATGCTCTGATACAAATGTACCAACGCCTTGGCGACGAGTTACTATTTTATTGTCGGTTAATAAATTAAGCGCTTTACGAACAGTACCTTGGCTTACGTTAAATTCTTCAGCAAGGCGAAATTCGCTAGGTAAAGCCTCGCCGGGCAACCAATGCCGTTTAACAATGAGTTGTTTTATACTATCAGCCACTTGTAAGTAGAGTGGTTGAAAATCCAAGCTTGGGCTACTTAATTTTTGATCAAACATAGAGTTACTCATTGTTATTTACCATTAAATTTAATCCACTTGTAGTTATATCATAGGTGAAGCCTTTTACGCATATTTGCGTTTCTTGATTAAACGTGAGCTACCGCAGTAATTTTTTATTGAGGCAAACTGCATATTATGTTTAAAAATCGTCCTTATTCATTTTAATCTCAGGTGGAGTAACCACATTACTTGATGGATTTTTTTCACTGGGTTTGCCACTCGTTTTTCAGTGTTATAAATACAATTACTCGATTAAATTTACCCGTAGTACCGGTGATACCACTTACACTAAAACTGAAGTTGACGAATTTAACTGTCCGGCAAAGGTAGTAGTGGTTTCATGTACAGGCGCTCTGGGTTAGATATAGCATTTTCGCCAGATTTTAAATAACTCCCTCAATAATTTCCCTTAAAAGCGCAACGTTTAACACGTTGCGCTTTTTTTGTGACTTATTTTTGTAATAGTTTAGTCATCTTACTTTCATCAAAATTACCTTTATCAGTCATATCTGTTTTCTATAGTGCAGCGGTTGATCTTTTTTGTGTTTACACATTTCAAAAAATAACCACTAAACAATGGGAATTACGGATGAAAATTAAAAAAGTCGCTGCGGCAATCGCGCTAACATTTGCGTTTAGCGCAGTTAGCCATGCTGATGTACTACCGCAAAGCCAAAAAGACAGCAGCTGGTATAGCGCTGCGCAAACTAAACTAACAACAAAAACAGCACAAGCGCAGGCTACACAAGCCACTAAAGCTAAAAACGTCATTTTATTTGTGGGCGATGGCATGGGTATTTCTACTCTTACCGCCGCGCGTATTTTACAAGGGCAGCGTAATAACCAATCTGGCGAAGAAGGTTATTTAAGCTTTGAAGAGTTCCCGTACTCTGCACAAGTTAAAACGTATAACGTAGATGCTCAAACTCCTGATTCAGCAGGCACGATGACGGCTATTATTTCGGGTGTAAAAACCGATGTGGGCGTTATTGGTGTAGACGAAGATATTGAACGCGGTGTGTGTTCAACAGTGGCAGGTAACGAGCTAATTACCGCGACCGAATTGGCTGAAATTAAAGGGCTATCTACCGGTATTATTTCTACAGCACGTATTACTCATGCAACCCCTGCTGCCACATATGCTAAATCGGCTGACCGTAACTGGGAAGACGTATCAGATATGCCAGAAGATGCCGTAACGGGTGGCTGTGAAGACATTGCATCGCAACTGGTTAACTTTGAAAAAAACCTAGAAGCACGATTTGTAGGGACCGACGTAGACGGTCTTGATTTTGTAATGGGTGGCGGTCGTCGTCACTTTTTACCAAAAGACGAAACGGCTAACTCAACAGATGCAGTAAGCGCTATAGAAGGCGACCGTACTGACGAGCGCAACTTAGTAACTGAGTGGCAAACACAATACCCAGATGCTACGTACGTAATGGATCAAACAGGCTTTGATGCAATAGCAGACGACGCCACTAAAGTATTTGGTTTATTTAACGAATCCCACATGCAGTACGAAGCTGACCGCGCAAACGATGTAGCGGGCGAGCCTTCACTTACCGATATGACCACTAAAGCAATTGAAGTGCTTGGTAAAAACGATAATGGATTTTTCTTAACGGTTGAGTCGGGTCGAATTGACCACGCGCACCACGCGGGTAATGCATACAACGCGCTTAACGACACCATTGAGTTTGCTAAAGCCGTGCAAGCAGCAGTAGATAACACCAACCCAGAAGAAACCCTTATTTTAGTAACCGCCGATCACAGCCATGTATTTACTATTGCAGGCTACCCTAAGCGTGGTAATCCAATTTTAGGTCAAGTAGTTGCAGTAGGTGCTACAACACCAAGCCTAGCCGCCGACGATATGCCGTACACCACAGTAGGTTACGCAAATGGCTTAGGTTTTAGAAATCTAGGCGACGAGACTGATGCTGATGCAAGTTACACAAGTGCTGCTGTAGCAGGGCGTGTTGAGCTAAATGGCGTAGATACAACAACCCCAGGTTTTCACCAAGAAGCAACTGTACCAATGGGCTCAGAAACACACGCAGGTGAAGACATATCTTTACATGCAAAAGGTCCTGGTGCTCAGCTAGCACAAGGCGTAATTGAACAAAACGTAGTGTTTCATCTAATTAATCAAGCTCTTGAACTAACTCAGCAATAATGGCGGCTAACATGAACAAATTAACGGTACTTTCTTTGGCAGTAATGGTTGCGCTTGCAGGTTGCTCGAGTGACGATAACAAAAATGAAAACAATATTATCGCAGTAGATAACGCTATTGCAGTGGGCTCTGAGCAGTGTATTAATGGCGGTGTAGAGACGCAAGTAGGCGCAGATACCAATAATAACGACGTGCTAGATAGCGACGAAGTTAACTCAACTAATTTAGTGTGTAATGCACCTGCAACGTCGTTAACAAGCGAGCAGTTAGCCTCGCTCACTAGCAATACTTGGTTTAGTGAAGCACAAACAAAATTAGGTGCTGCACAAACAGCCAGTAGCAACATTGTTACTGAATCAGGCAAAGCTAAAAACGTTATTTTATTTGTGGGCGATGGTATGGGTATTTCTACCATAACCGCAGCACGTATTTTAGCGGGTCAGTTAGAGGGCGAAATGGGTGAAGATCACCAGTTAAGCTTTGAAACTATGCCTTTTTCAGGCTTTGTAAAAACATACAACGTAGATGCGCAAACGCCAGATTCGGCAGGAACTATGACCGCAATGGCATCGGGTGTTAAAACCGATGCAGGCGTTATTGGTATTGATGAAGCAGTTGAACGTGGTAATTGTGCATCAGGCAAAGGGCACGAACTTGTTACCTCGTTAGAGCTTGCTGAAATTGCAGGTAAAGCAACAGGGATTATTTCTACAGCGCGTATTACTCACGCAACACCAGCTGCAACGTATGCTAAATCGGCAGAGCGTAACTGGGAAGATATCTCCGATATGCCAGAAAGTGCGGCAACATGTGAAGACATTGCATCGCAACTGGTTAACTTTGAAGCCAACCTAGAAGCACGCTTTAGTGGTGTTGATGTAGACGGTATTGACGTAGTAATGGGCGGCGGTCGTCGTCACTTTTTACCAAAAGATGCCGCGTTTAATTCAGCCGATGCAGTAAGTGCTGTTGAAGGGGATCGTACAGATAACCGCGACTTAACCGCAGAGTGGAAAACGCAATATCCAAATGGCACGTACGTAATGGATCAAACCGGTTTTGATGCAATAAGTGACGACGCCACTAAAGTGTTTGGGTTGTTTAACGAGTCCCACATGCAGTACGAAGCTGACCGCGCAAACGATGTTGCAGGCGAACCTTCGCTTTCGCAAATGACCGAAAAAGCAATAAACGTGCTTGATAACAACGAGCAAGGTTTTTTCTTAACGGTTGAGTCGGGTCGAATTGACCACGCGCATCATGCGGGTAATGCTTATAACGCGTTAAACGACACTATTGAGCTTGCCAAAGCCGTTAAAGTGGCGATGGAAAACACCAACCCAGAAGAAACATTAATAGTTGTAACCGCCGATCACAGCCATGTATTTACCATTGCTGGTTACCCTAAACGCGGTAACCCAATTTTAGGTAAAGTGGTTGCAGTAGGCGCAACTGAGCCAAGTTTAGCTGCCGACGATATGCCTTATACAACGGTTGGTTACACCAATGGTGGTGGCTTTAGAAACCTAGGAAGCGAGACCGATGCCGATGCAGGTTACGCGTTTGCACCAGTTACAGGGCGTGTTGATTTAACAGATGTTGATACAACCACACCTGGTTTTCATCAAGAAGCACTGGTACCAATGGGCTCTGAAACACATGCCGGTGAAGACGTAGGCGTTTATGCAATGGGACCAGGTGCACACTTGGTAACAGGCACAAACGAGCAAAGCTTTTTATTCCATGTAATGGACTTTGCCGCTGACTTTGTAAAAACAGCAGACGAAAAACTAGCGCAATAAATACCGGCTAGTTATAAATTTAGTTAAATATATCTAAATAAAAAACCCCGCATACTGTGCGGGGTTTTTGTCATTAAACTGACATTTATAATCGTTATGTTATTGCCATAAACTTGAAATATAAATAAGAGATAGCTAAATGAAAAAAGCGTTATTAATAATTGCCACGCTTGTAAGTACAAGTAGCTTTGCCTCGCAATGTGATATTGATGCCAAGCATTTAAAAGCCGATTATAAAATTACCAACAGCCATAAAGCGCAGCAAAGTAGCGAGTCACTTACCCTTTGGCGAAACAACCAGCAAGTAGCGCATCAAAGTGAAGTAATAACCGAGCTTTGGCAGCACTTAGCCAATAATCAAATACGACCAATACGTTACTTTAACGCCCAGCAACGCGGTATTGAATACCAACCATCTGAGGTACGCGGCGTACAAAGCTGGAGTGCTAAAAGTCAGCTGGTGGATAACCACCTAATCGAAAAAATGACCCTAGTAAGCACACAAGGCAAAGGCTGCGGTGAAGTAAAAAACTATACACTGAGCGAAAATGGCAACGACTTTAACCTCGCCTTTTTTACGCATTCAAAATTAGTTAAAACATTTAGTATTAGTAATAAAAAAAGCCAAACAACTACCTTGCTTAGCCTTAATAATGTAAGCACTGATGAGCCATTAATTACCGCTCAATTTGCACAATGGGATCGTTTTCAAACCACAGATTACGCCGACATTGGCGATAACGAAAGCGACCCATTTTTAGCTAAAATGATAAACCTAGGTTTTATTGAGCACGGCGCAACTGGCTTTTATAACCAGCAGGGCGAGGCTATTCAAGGCGGACATCACCACTAGGTTTTTAAATGTTGTAGTTCATAGTTGGCGGCTATGAGCTACAAGTAGGTATTCAACAAGTTAGTTAATGGAAGCTACAACCATCAAAGTCCTATCATCAAGCTACTTTTCTCTTATTTCCCAAGCAGATCATCGTTTGTATAACATTTATAGTTGGTAAAAATTTATACTATTTGTTATTAATAGAAGTTCACACTATCGGGACGTTTTAGTGAAAATAAGGAAATGTCCTTTGGTAGAGCGGTTATATGCACAAGGAGTATTAGCATTGTTTAATAAATTAATTCCAATTTCACTAATCGTTTTATTATCAGCATGTGGTGCAACTCACCCACCCTCATACCAAAAAGACAGAGCACCCGAAAATAGAGATCAATATAGCGGTGCGGAAGGTATGACTCAGTATCAAAAAGACCAAAGTCACCTTATGAGTAAAGAATTATCTGATAAATGCAAAAAAGCTAAAATTGATCTGGTTATCGCAAAAACTAATGAAGACTCTAAAGAAATTCATAAACAAAATTCATTAATTAAGAGTACATGCGTATAACGGTTTTATTCCGAGTAGGGCAAAGTCATTCAAGAAAACTAAGTCTAACAAATAATAGGCGGCTACCTTGTAGCCGCCTATTATTTGGATCTTACCACTAAGAATTCAAACTCAACCGCCTAACACTACTCAAAATGAGCATCATCAGGCTTTTTAGGTTTACTCGCTACTTCTGTTAAGCCGTCTTCGCAATCGCCGCTGTCGCAGGTATTTAAATCGCTTTGTGCTTGTTTATCTTGTTGCAGCACTTGTTTTAAATCTTCCATGCGTTGGCGCACGGCTACGCCGTAGCTGGCGTCGTCTCCCCATAATGCAGCAAGTTGCAGTACTGCAGCGCGGTCGTGGTCTCTAAATAGCTTACCGGCGCGTTCTGCATCTTGCTTAGTGTTACCTAGTAACTCGAGTGCTTCTACGGCAAGGTTAATAGCCGAGTCGACTGTTTCGCGGTTAAACGCATCTACTTTTAAATTAAGTAACTGATACGCATGGCGGCGGTCGATTGCGCGAGCAACAATTTTTAACTGTGGGTAGTTTTTATGCGCGAGCTTAATTATCTCAATAGTTTTATCGGGGTTATCAATTGCAATTACCAGCATTTGCGCGGTGTGCGCGCCTGCGGCTTCAAGGAGTTCTTGGCGTGCGGCATCGCCATAAAATACGGTATTGCCAAAACGGCGTAGTAATTCTATTTGGCTAGGGCTGTGATCAAGTACGGTAATTTCGTAGCCTTGCGCGTGCAGTAAACGCCCCATAATTTGACCAAAACGTCCGTAGCCCGCAATAATTACGTGCTTAGCGGTGCTAATTTGCTCTGGCTTATCAAACTCAGGTAAAGCACTGCTGCTGCGTTTTTGTATTTGCTCATAAACCATAAGTAGTAACGGCGCTATTAGCATTGATACCGCCACAACTAAGGTAACAAGGCTGGTTTGCTCGGGCGTTAAAATACTTAAGGTGGTGGTTACGCTTAGCAGTACAAATGCAAACTCACCCCCTTGGGCAAGCGCTAAGGCAAATAATAACTGCTGTTTACTGTTAATTTTAAAGGTAACGGCAAGGGCAAATAAAATGCAGGCTTTAACTACAATAAGTAAAACTACTAAGCCAATAACAGTACTAAACTCGTTAAATAGCAGCTCAAAGTTAATTGATGCGCCAACCGTTATAAAAAACAATCCTAAAAGTAAGCCTTTAAAGGGTTCTATATCGGCTTCTAATTCGTGTCTAAATTCGCTCTCGGCAAGTACAACGCCTGCTAAAAAAGTCCCCAAAGCAGGCGATAAACCAATACTTTGCATAACTAGCGCAATAGCGACCACTAAAAACAGTGCAAAAATAGTAAATATTTCACGCATGTGCGTTTGGGCAATGTATCTAAATAACGGGGCCGATACATATTTACCACCGGCAATAATAGCGGCAATAACCGCAACCGAAACACATACTTGTTGCCATACAGGCCAGCTTGCAATAATCGAATCGCTGATTTCTTTTGTACTAGTTTGCGGGGCAAATGCGAGCAGTGGTAATAGGGCTAAAATAGGAATAATTGCGATGTCTTGAAACAGCAATACCGAAAAAGCGTTTTGTCCGGCTTCTTGCTTTAGCCAGCCTTTTTCTTCAAGGCTTTGCAGCACAATAGCGGTAGAGGAGAGCGCCAGCATTAAACCAATGGCGAGTGCGGTTTGCCAATGCATGGCAAAAAACCAATAACAAAATGCAAAAATTGCCGCTGCCGTTAACACAACTTGCAAGCCGCCAAGCCCTAAAATAGAGTGGCGTAATGTCCATAAACGCGAAGGTTGTAGTTCAAGTCCTACTAAAAACAGCATCATTACTACGCCAAATTCAGCGAAGTGCATTACATCTGTTTGATCGCCCACAACACCCAGCGCATAAGGGCCAATGAGTATTCCGGCGATTAAATAACCTAATACTGAGCCAAGTCCGACTCGTTTTGCAATAGGGACAGCTACTATGGCTGCTGCTAAATAAATTAAAGCAATTTCTAACACGCGTTTATCCTAGGTCTATTTATGCTCAAGGTATTTGAGCATAAATAGAATGACTTAGGTTCTTATAAAATACAATAATTCATGTGGCTGAAAATACGTTATTTTTAGCTCATACTGTTAGGGCGTGTTGATCATTGGTGAGTGAATTTGCAGCAGTATGTTTGGTTTTTAGGCAAGGCGGAGCCTATGTAGTGTGGTTATTCCCCATGAATAGGCGATAACGCAGCATAAATACCAAACATGCGCTGCCCTTTGGGTTCTTTCTAGGGACGATTAACTCTTTGTTGCTCAGTTTTTACTTAGCCCACTAGGTTACAAACCTCGCGCCGCGATTTAATCGCCCCTAGATTGAACAAATTTCTATCCACAAAGATCAACAGGCCCTAGTCAGCTACTTTTACTGAACCGCTAATATTATCGATACTTACATCGCCCGAGCCCGACTCAGTAATAGTCAGCCCCTTTGCATGATTAACGCGAATATCACCCGAACCGTCTTCAATTGTTACGCTTGAACCAATATGCTCAATAAGCAGGTCGCCAGAGTTATCATCAACATTAACGGCACCGCTAATATGGCTTATTACTATCTCACCCGATCCATCCTCAACGTTTAGCAAACCGGTTATGTTGCTCACGTGCATTTCGCCAGAACCATCGTCAATAGTTGCATTGCCGCTTACGTTGTTTATATGAATACTGCCAGAGCCGTCGGTTAATTCTAAATTACCTGCGATGTTTTCAAAGTTTACTTCACCTGAGCCATCGTCAACAGTTAGGTTTTTAGCACCGCTTATAGTTAAGTCCCCCGAGCCGTCTTTTACATCAATATTGCTTTGCATAGCATTTATAAAAATGTCGCCAGAGCCATCATCAATATCTAAATTTAGATTACTTGGCACAGTAACCACTAAATTAATACTTGGAGATTGACCACTGTAGAAGCTAATACCATTACGGCTTTTATTTTGGGCAACAAGCTTTGCCTGTTTACCGTCTTGCTCGAGCGTTAGCTCGTATTCGTCTTCAATGTCGGCTGTGTAAATAGTGGCATCAACACTAATGCTGGTGGCCGTTTTTGAGCCTTTTATTTCAAGGCTACCTGCGCCGCTTAACACATTTAAATATTCAAGATTATTGCTTGGCAGTGATAGCTGTTGAGTTTGCTTTACTGAGGCAACGCTTGGCGATATGTGAAATACACAGCCACTTAATAATAAAATTCCGCCAATAAGTGAAAGTGGTTTTGCAATGCTTAATTGTGTTGATGAGCTCATGTTTAGTCCTTTGGTATTTATTGTTTGTATTTATATAAACAATATAGAGCAAAAATGAGGCCGAAATGTAAGCTGTTGTTTTATATAGCGTGGTGGTTTTTTATGAAAGTTGAAATACTAATAAGTGGTTAAATACACTAAAAAATAATTAAAAAAGGATGCACATGGCATCCTTTTTAGGTTACGGCTTTACAGTTAATTAAAAGCTGTAAGTAATATTACCGTATAAGAAACGTCCGTCTAATCCGTAAGGCGCATACGGTGTGTACGGGAATATTTGGCCAAAGTCAGAGTAACCAATGTTATCCACGGTGGCTTGTGGGTACTGATCGAACAAGTTGTTTGCACCAACGGCAAATTTCCAATATTCGTCTGGACGGTATGCCACTTCTAAGTCGGTGATCCATTTAGGGTCTAGGTATTCATCGCGATCAGCTGTAGTTGATATATCAGCGACTTCACCATAACGTGTGGCACGAAGCGTTGTTTGCCATTCGTTAAAGTTCCACACTGCTGATAGGTTCCATTTGCTATCTGGCGTGCCTTCTTCAAAGCGACCTACTTCACGACGTGCAAACACTACGTAGTCGTCACCTAGTGAGTTAAGCTGCGCTGGGTTGTCGTTTACGTGTGTTACTTCGGTATCGTTAAAGTTAGCTGCTACGTTTAAACGTAAATCACCTAAGTTGTCTAAATCTAGGTTATAAGTGGCAACTATATCTACACCTTGCGTGCGTGAGTCGATAGCGTTGGTAAAGTAACGTACGCTTTCGGTATTTAGCTCACCGGCATTTTGTAGTATTTCAACAACTGCATCGCCTTCTAAGTTTTCAGACAATACAATACGGTCATCAATATCAATACGGTACGCATCAACAGTTAAGCTAAAGCTGCCTTGAGTGTAAATAAAGCCCGCAGTAACGTTTACTGACTCTTCAGCATCTAACGGCTGTGCACCTAGCGCTTGCGCTGCTGCAGAATCGGTTGGGAATAAACCAACTTCAAATGGTTGGTTGTTTTCAAGTACGGTTGATATTTGGCGGTACGAGCTTTGCGCTAAAGATGGCGCACGGAAACCTGTGCTAATTGCACCGCGCAGCGATAGATTTTCAGTAATGCTGTAACGCGAGGCAAGTTTGGAGGTAAATGTGTCGCCAAAGTCGCTGTAATCTTCATAACGACCCGCTAAAACGACGTTCCACTTTTCTGTTAAGTAGGTATCAAACTCAACAAATAAAGCGATGTTATGACGGCTTTCGTCAGTCGCACTTTCTGGTCCAAAACCAGCAAGTACTTGCGCGCCACCGGCTGCAATTGGGTTACCATCGCTATCAAGTGCGGTGATGTAAGACGCTTCTTCGCCTTCTTCTATTTTGTAGCTTTCGTGGCGGTATTCAGTACCTACGGTAAAAAATACGTCATCAGGTAAGCCTAAATCGAGAGTGGTATTGGCAGTTGCGTTTACTAAAAACTGATCGTAAACCAGTGCACCGTTATCAAATTCAGTTGGGCTGTCGGCACCTAGTGATGTGTTAATACTATTTACAACACCTAAACCAAAGTCGTTACGGCCGTAGTTGGTACTTACATCCCATGTCCAGTCGTTAGTTTCGCCTTGTAAGCCCAGTGCAAATGAGTAGTCTTGTACGTCTGTTTCAATTTGCGGCAAAAAGCCATCTGGGTACACTTCTAAAACGTTACGGCTGTCTTTTGCTCGGCGGTAAAAACCACCTGAATTACCTTCACGCTTTGAGTAGCTACCAAATGAATAAAGGTTTAAGCCGTTATCTAAATCGTAACCCATGTTGTAAAACAACGCGTAATCTTCAAGGTCTGCTTTACCAAAGCGGTGGTTGTAACGATCGATAGTAAATTCGCGTGGGTCTAGGCTGCCATCATCAAGGCGGCTGTATTGTTCGCGAGGGTCAAAACCTGAGCGCTGAGTTGAGTCGTTATCACGGTACTCAATGGATACGTTTACAAAACCGTTATCAGATAACGCAAAACCAGAGTTTGCGCTAACAGTGCGTGTTGCACCGTCGTTTACTTCTCTGTCGCCACCGGTATTAAAGGCTAAGTCGCCGTTTGCATCTGCGTAGGTGCTTTCTAGCTGAGGTACGCCAGCCATTTGAGTATCGTATTTACCGTACGTTACGCTTACGCTACCGCCTTCTGAGGCATCTTTAAGTACAATGTTAATTACCCCAGCAATTGCATCAGAACCGTACTGTGCGGCTGCGCCATCACGTAGTACTTCAACACGTTTAATTGCAGAGGTTGGGATCATGTTCAAATCAACAGCGGTAGAGCCTCGACCAACAACACCTGCTAAGTTTAATAGCGCACCGGCATGGCGGCGTTTACCGTTTATAAGTACTAATGTGTGATCGGGTGCTAATCCACGTAAAACAGCTGGTTTTGCATGGTCAGTACCATCACCCATAGTGGCACTTGGGTAGTTAAAGCTAGGTACTTGGTTTGCTAGTATTTGGCTTATTTCTAGCTGACCCGTACTTTGCATATCACCGCTGGTAATAATGTCTACGGGTACCGTACTTTCGGCAATACTGCGTAAGCTTCTGCGAGTACCGGTAACCGAAATTACTTCGATATTCTTTTCTGCTTGATTATCTTGCTCTGCGGCAACGGCCATAGAGTAAGGTGTGCTAAGTGCAGTGGTAACGGCCAAGCTAAGTGCTAGTTTATTTGCAGATAAACGCTTAAAAGTCATTAATTGTTCCCCAAGAGCTGCTAGTCGAAAAGGAGCGCATCATATAGAAGCGACTACCCTAGTGCAAAGATAAAAACTATCTAAGATATTCTAAGTTGTTAACATATAAGGTCACTGTTTACGCGCGATATAGGCGTTTGGATCGTTGTAGTTGCAATCTTGTGTCGAATGGTTGCGAATTCAAGGGAATTTTAGATAAAAGTTAGTAAGACGTAAAAAGGCCAAGCAAATGCTTGGCCTTTCAATTTTTTAAATTTAGTGATTTAAATTATTCAGGGGCAACTTCAAGCGTTGTAAATAATGCATAACGTCCTGCATCTACGCCTTCTTCATTTACGGTAACCTTGTTAGAAGTTTCGATTAGGTATAGGCCTGGTTCTTTCCATGTAATTGTAAACATACCTTCTTTATCGGTCGTTACTTTTACTTCGCCACGGTCGTTACGGTAGCGTGTGTCGCCTTTTAAAATACTTACTTCAATGCCTTCACCAGCAGATTTACCATCTTGTAGTAATTGAAAACGTGCTTGCTCACCTACAAATAAATCGTTTGGATGCGTTGGACCGCTAAGCTCTAAGCCTAAACCTAACTGTGCAGGCTTTGAGGTGCCATTTCGGCTAACAAATGTATCTACTGTTGAAACAACCTTCGTTGTAGTTACATCTTTTGCATTGCTAGGTAACTCGGCTTCTGTTTTTTTACCAAATACGCGTTTGCGCTTACCTTCTTCGTTTTTATAGAAGGTCATGTACATTGGCTTTTGGGTCATTGCAATGTGGTAAGTACCTTGCTCTGTTAAGCTTACCGCAGCTGAGCTTTTACGTTTTAAGTAATAAGCACGAATGGTTTCAGATACTGGCTCACCATTAGGCGCAAGTGCCATTAATAATGTGTCGTCGTACTCTGCGCCTTTTTCTTTAGGTTTAAAGGCTTTGTCTGGTGCAAAAATTTCGTTTGAAATGCTCGCGTCAATCATTACGTAATGCGCTTTATCGCCTGATAAAGATGTATGCGAAGGTAGTAACCAACGTCCGTGTGCACTTGCTGAAGTTGACACTAAAGCAGATAAGCTCAATGCGCCGATTAATGCAGTTTTTAATAAATTAATTTTCATTATTTTTCCTTTGCTTAAATTCTAGTAATAAATAGGTGCTACTTAGTGCTTACAGTGACGAAACTTTGTGAAAACTCGTTTTTACCATCAATTGTAATTTTTCCCGACTTTGTTAAATCAAGCTCAACACGGGCGTAATCTCTACCGCCTTCTTCGCGTACAACTTCAATATTTAGTAAGTATTTACCTGGTTTTACTGGGTTACCGTCTAAATCGTTACCTTGCCAATTTATAGTGTAAGTACCCGCGCGTTTTGTTGCGCCGCTAATGCCGTCAAAGTTGGCATCGCTTTTACCGGCTTTACGCCACCATTGGCGTAAGTCTTTAAACCATTCTGCTTTTTGTACCCAAAGTGCAAGCGTTGTAACGTGTTTGCGCTCTGGTGTTTCAAGCCAAACTGCAACGTATGGACGGTGATACGGTTGTACTTCTAAGTCGGGAAGCGTTAATTCAACCTCTAGCTGTGGTGTTTGTGCATGCGCTGTTGTTTGAAAAAATGCAGCTACTAGCAGTAATGCGGCGCTTATAAATAATTTAAATTTAACCATTAAGACACTCCTTTTATTTGTGGAACCCAACATAAATAAATAACCAGTGGAGTTGCGACTCCTAGTAAGGTTATCCATATTCCTGCTAAGCGTTTTTTTCTATTTTGAAACAAAATAATCATGCCGGTGATGGCAAATAAAATCATTAGTACGGCAGATATATCAATTACCCAACTCCATACTTCACCGCTGTGGCGGCCTTTATGTAAGTCGCCAATGAGGCTTAAAAAACCACCTGTTTGGTAATCAAGATTTAGCTCGCCAGTTGTAAAATCAAGCTCTGCGTAGGCAAACCCTGCAGGCAGTGGGTAGTCGAGCATGACGAGCGCGTCTTCTTTTTCCCACTCAATGCTTTTTACTTTTGTAAGTGCATATTGCTCGGCTAAGTAAGCTTCTATTTCTGGGTAAAGCGTTGGCAACGTATTTAACTGCTCATTCGCTTTGGTAACTAGCTCAGCTGGAATTACCGCCGTTACTTGGCCGTTATTTTTATCGTTTTTAAGCCAATCAATATGGTTGAGCACAATGCCGCTAACGCAAAATAAAATAAGCAAAAAAAACAAAGCTGTAGAAATATAAATATGTAGAGCACGGCTTGTACTATACAAAGCCCGCTTATTAATAAACGACATAAAAACAGTAAATAAATTAAATTTACAACATGATAATGATTTGCATTAGCTATTACAAATTTACTTACTTATCTTTACATAAAAACTTTAAAACAGAGGTGGTATGCAGGTAAAAAATGAATATTTAATGCTTAGGGGGGCTGGAAGGTCTTAAAATAAGGTAAATCATTACCGATACTTCTATTACTGCAACGAGATAAATAACCCAAATAGGGGCGGCTGAATACAGTAAAAATATAAATCCAATTAACATGCCAATGGCGGCGTAGCATTTGGCTTTAACAGGCACTACTTTATGGGCTTGCCATTGCTGCAAAGTTACACCGTAACGAGGGTGGTTTAACAGCCATTGTTCAAGCGCGGGTGATGAGCGAGTAAAGCAGGTGAGCGCTAAAATAAAAAATATAGTGGTAGGCATGACCGGTAACACAATGCCAATAATGCCCAAGGCTACAAGTATTAAGCCAAGCGCTTTAAACCATAAGTTTTTATAACAAATAAACACTGCTTTTATATTCACTTAGGCTCTTTTTAGGCGTGTTATGGTATCTCTAATTGTAGGCTAAATAGCTATTAATTCGAAGCTTAAAATCAATAAAAAAGGGCAAACTAAGTTTGCCCTTTTAAAAAATAAATGCGGTTAACAGTTTAGAAGTAGTAACCAATATTTATGTTGAAGCGACGTTCTGTATCGCCATCACCAATAATTGTTCCGCCAATAAATGGCTGGTTACGTGCTTGAATAAAGTCGAAGTAACTAAAGAAACCACCTGCAGCAACACTCATACCCGTTACGTTCATCCATGTATCTGCGCTATCGTCAGACTTGTCATAAATAATGCCGTAATCGTTGTAAAATTGAATGTCGGTAACTGGGCCCCAATCAAGCGAGTAATTATAAGCAACGTTAAAGTTAGTCATAGTTGCTTCGCTAGATACAGTGTCATAATACGCATACGCACCAACAACAAAGCGGTCGCTGCTGTCGTCTAGATCGTAGTCGTATTCACCGTGTTGAAATTGGATATTCCAGTTGTTAATTGTGCTATCAACATGAAATGCCCATGCGCCGTAGTTACCTGCACGATCGTTACCGTCATGTAAGCCACCACTTAATAGTGATACACCCACATCGGTAGTTATATTTTTGCTGTGTTCAATTTGGTATGTTGCACGCCCGGCAAACGTATTGTATTCGCCTATGCGAGAGCCAGGTGCATCGTATGTACCTTCCTCTGCTGAGCGACTACCAATAATGTCGTAAGAGTAACGATGGTTAATATCTGAAGAGCCACCGTCTATACCACCTAGCTCATCATTTTTGAAAAAGCCTAGGTCTAGTTTCCAGTTATCTTTAAGTTTACGTTTTACTACTACACCTAAATCAAAATCGTCTTCTAGACCTACGTAATAATTAGTACTGAAAAAGTAGCTGTGTGAGTTGTATGGGCCATTACCAAAAGGCACGGGTGCAATACCTGCTTGTCCTTCCCAGCCATCTGCAAACTCGTAACCTAAGTAAGCATACTTAACAACGGTCATGTAATCGTAAAAACGTATTTCGCCGTTAAGTGAAATATCGTTAATCTCACCAGATACATTTATACGGAAAATATCAAAATCAAAATCGCCACCGCGATCTTGGGTATCTTCATCGTATGTGTTGGTGCTGTAATTAAAGCGTATTGCTCCACCAACTTTAATGCCTTCATCTTTTTTCTCAGGTTCAGCTGCGGCAACTTCAACTACTTTTTGATCAGATTTTTTACTGATGTTTGCAACTTGTTGTTCGTGCTGCTTATTAATTTGCTGTTGTTTTGTTTTTTCATCAGCTAACTTATTTTCAAGCAATTGCATTTGTTGCTTTAGCTGTTTAAGTTGGCTTTGTAGTGTGTCTAGATCATCAGACGCATAAGAAGTGCTTGTAACACCACCTAGGACTAGTGCTAGTGTTAATTTTGAGAGTTTAGTCATAATAGCCGCTCTACTTGTGATTAAAAAATAAAAAATTCAAGACGTCAAAAAACGCCTTACGTTTAGAGTAAGTACAAAACTATGTATTTTTTTTATTGTTTATTCTTTAGGAGCTTGAGTAAGTGCACCAACTTCTAGAAGGGGCGATGCATCTAATTTATCTGCATCCATCATCGCGGCTACACGCTGCATTGATGAGAGTAAAAGGCTCTGTTCCCACTCAGCAAGCGCAGAAAACTTTTCAATAAAGTGTTCTTGCAGTGGCTGAGGTGCTTTATCAAGTAACTCTTTTCCTTTATCGGTGAGGTATAAGCTCACTCTGCGTTTATCCATTTGACTGCGTACGCGTGTTACTAAGTTTCTGCTTTCTATTCTGTCGAGAATATTGGTGACCGTTGCTGGGCTTAAATTTACGTTTTGAGCAATACGGCTCGCCGTTATTCCATCGGTTTTTTTAACTTCTTGCATTATAAGCAATTGTGGGCCAGTTAAACCCGAAGTTTTATTTAGCTGCTTAGAATGTAAGTCAATCGCGCGGATCACTTTACGTAAAGAAACCAATAACTCGTCATATTTTTGCATTTGCTTATCTCATCGATGGGGCGGTAGTTTGCCGTAATCGCGAAATGTTACACATCAAATAAATTGAATTCAAACAATATATTGCACATTAGGCCGATTTTGTTGGTTTTTAATAGTTAGAGCAGTAACTAATGTAAAATTATATTGTTCAAATTATAGTAAATTTTCTTAGCATCTTGTGTGCATTAAGTTGCGCACAGTACGTATGTTGTGAATAATTGGCAAGTCTTATTGTATAGACTTTAGTATTATTCATTTACAGCTGTTAGTACAAAGTAATTGTTTGTGAGTTTACTGTATATGTATTAATCGGCAATGAACAAATTCAGCAATCAATATTTAATATCAATAGCGTATACTTTAAGCATGCATTATTGTTTCTGCACAAATATTAAAAATCTTTAGTATCAGTATTATAGGGGAAGGTATGAAATTATCGCCATCAGTTAGCATTGAGCAAAGCGAAACCGGTCTTGAGTTTATTAAAATAGCTAGCTCAAAGTGCGATGCAAAAATATTTTTGCAAGGTGGGCAAATTACCGAGTTTATCCCTAAAAATAACAAGCCACTTATATGGGTATCACAAGACGAAACTTATCAAGAAGGGGCAAGTATTCGAGGTGGTATTCCTATTTGTTGGCCGTGGTTTGGTACACACGCTAATGATGGCTGGCCTGCCCATGGTTTTGCGCGCACAAGTGTGTGGCAAGCTGATGAAGTACACGAATCTGATGAGCAAATTACAGTTAGTTTAAAGCTACCCATGAAGCTTGTTAATACGACGTATTGGCCACATCAGTCAGCATTAAAAGTTGAGTTTGTATTAAGCGATAAATTACAGGTTCGCTTAACGACCGCTAACTTAGGGAGTGCGCCATTTAGCTTTACTCAAGCGCTACATACCTATTTTCCTACATCAGACATTACAAATACCCATGTAGATGGTTTGCAAGGCGCGCAATATATTGAGTTTAGTGAAGGGCCATTTGTACAAAATGATGTTGTAAGCTTTAATCGCGAAACCGATATGGTTTATACACAAGCAAGTACAGTGCAAACCATTAATACGCCAGAAGGTGTTATTAATGTGAGCCGCGAAAACTCAAGTTCGTGTGTACTGTGGAACCCATGGATAGAAAAATCAAAACGCTTATCTAACTTTGCTGATGATGAATATAAAACAATGCTCTGCTTAGAGGCTGCTAATGTACTGACAGATAAAGTAACGCTTGAGCCAAAACAAAGCCACACCTTAATAACCACCATTAGTTGGTAAGCTAGCCATAATTAAAAGCAGGAATAGGGACAAATAGTGTTTAACAATCAACAAATAATGGATTTACCAAAGCATAGTGATATTAGCTTTAAGCCATTGGCTGATAAAGCCTTATTACATACACAGCTTAGCTCGCTTCTGTTTTATATACCGCTAATTGGAGCGCTTATTGCTGTTTGTTATTTTAATGAAGCCTTTGCTAATAATGCACAAACGTATTTGCTAATTGGTATGCCTATTTTGGTGGCCGTATCTATGGCGTACAACATGATAAGTGTGAGGTTACGAGGTTTTGCAGTGCGAAATCATGACATTGCTTTTAAAAAAGGCGTTATTTGGCAACAAGTGACGGTATTACCTTTAGCGCGTGTACAGCATATGGAAATACACCAAGGACCAATAGAGCGAAAACTTAGCCTTGCGAGTATTAAATTATTTAGCGCTGGCGGTGTAAGTGCCGATTTACAAATTAGTGGGCTAACCCATGATGATTGTAAAAATATGCGCCAATTTGTACAAAACTACCGTCAAGACGACGCAACTACTCAGGCAACTTTAGTCGATGAGTAATGCAACTATCGAAGATAAAGCGAGCCCTATTTACTGGCAAAAAGTATCGCCCTGGGCGCTTTTATACTTTGTTGTGCACTTTAGTGTGCGCTTTGTAAAAGATGGCCTTTTAAACTTACTGCCTATGCTTGTCGTGTTTGTTACTCAAGTAGAAAATAAGTTGTTTTGGGCGCAGGTTGCAGGTGGGATTGCGCTAATTTCGTTGCTTATTTACTCATTTTTATATTATTTAAATTTTAAGTTTTGTATTAGTAGCGACAACGAAATATTGCTTAACAAAGGTGTATTTAAAAAAGAGCGACTTACGCTTAAATTTGGCCGTGTGCAAAACGTTAATATTGCCGAGCCATTTTATTTTACCCCCGTAAACTTAGTTAATTGTATTTTTGATGCAGCTGGCAGTGTGTCGCAAGAAGTTGTTTTACCTGGCGTCACTAAAGATTACGCACAGCAAATGCGTAAACAAATATTTGATTTTAAAGCGCAGCAACAGCAAGAAATACAAAATACTGAACAAAGCGAAACAGACACTATCGAAAACAGCCTAAGCATTAGCAATAAAGAAATAGCCAAATTTGGTTTGATGTCGAATATGGCTATTTTAGCAATCGCTGCTTTGGCCCCTTTTATAAACCTGATTGTTGATTTTTTAGAGAAGCAAATTATTGCGAAAGTAGAAGGCTTTTACCAACAAGAGCTTGGTATGCTGGCCAGCGCTGCTACTTTTGCGATGATCACCTTAATTGTTTTGTTAGTTTTGGTGGCTGTAATGCTATCGGTGACTATGTCGCTTATTCGTTTTTATAACTTTGAGCTTTATTTTAAAGGTCAAAAATTTAAACGTATTGCTGGCTTATTAGAGCGCCATCAGCTTTCGATGAGCATGGATAAAGTGCAATCTATTGTTATTAAGCAAAACCTAATGGGGCGATTACTAAAGCGATTTACCGTTGAGTGCTTGCAAGCAAGTAGCGGCGGAATAGCAGCCGGTGTTGCGGCTAAAAAAAATAAACAAACCTTAGTATTACCTGTATTAAATAGCGAACAAGTTGATAGTGTATGCCAATGGATTTACCCGTGGTTTAATAGTAAAAAACTCGCTTTTAAGCGCGCAGAGCGAGCGCTTTTGTATAAAAATTTAGGCTTTTATTCATTGTTACCCAGTGCATTAGTGTTTGGCTTTTGTTTTATTGCTGATATTAATACTTTGATTAGCCTTGGTGTTTTGGTGGTGTTTTCTGGCTTGGTAACTTTATCGTATCAGCGTTATGGTTATTACATGCATGAGGATAATGGCCGATTTTATATGGTTGTACGCAAAGGTATGATTGGCGTTCATTACCGTGTTTTTGAGCTTTATAAAGCGCAAAGTGCACGCAGTATAAGTACATACTTAATGAGAAAATCAGGCTTAAAAAGCCTGTATATACAACTTGCTTCAGGGTTTGCATTTATGCCCTACATAAAGCAGCAAGATGCTGACTTTATTATTGATTTTACAATTAAGCAGATTGAGTCAGATACTCGCAGCTGGATGTAAACTCCCCTAGTAAAACATGTGTAAATACACATTTGCACATGCTTTATTACACTTTCTTACTGCCCATGAAAGACATTTAATAATACCCTAGATGGTATTAAGGAATTCTTTTAGGGACGCTCATGAAAAAAACACTTATCGCATCAGCTTTATTACTAGCAGCACCAAGCTTTGCAGCCGATTGGCAAACTATTCATACCGAACACTTTAATATTCACTACAGTATTGAGCATGCTGATTTTGCTAAATCAACTGCAACAGAGCTTGAAATAGTTCGCACCAAAGTGCTTGAGCAGCAAAACAGAGCACTTGATAAAACAGTTGATGTAGTGGTGTTTGATCCCCTAAATGCAGCAAACGGCTTTGCGTTACCTACCTCAAGTAACCCTGTAATGGCACTTTTTACAACCCCACCACAATCCGACACAGTTATATCAAACAGCTCTGGCTGGCAGCAGTTGCTTGTGTTGCATGAATATATTCACTTAGTGCACTTAGCACAGCCTACACGCAATCACTGGCAGCAGAAAGTACGTGGTATATGGGATTTATACGACTTAACCTACAGTGATACGCCGCGCTGGGTAGCCGAAGGTTATGCCACATTGATTGAGTCTAAAATGACGGGGCGTGGACGTTTGTTTGATAACTACTCAGAGTCAATACTGCGAGAATTTGCTCAACAGGGCGCACTGCCAACCTATGGGCAGTTAAATGGCGAGCAGGGCTTTATGGGCGGCTCAATGGCGTATTTAATGGGTAGTCGCTTTTTAAATTGGTTAGAGAAAAACTATTCAGAACAAACACTCGATAGTGTTTGGACGCGAATGCAAGGCGTAAAAACGCGGAATTTTGATGAGGCATTTAGCGGTGTGTTTGGGCAAAGTGCAGCCAAGCTATATCGCCGATTTATAGCTGAATATACCTATAAAGCAATGCAAATAGAGCAAGGGGAGCCGTTACTTAATAGTGAACTTTGGCTTGAGCTTAACTTATATGCAAGTAACCCAGTACTTTCAAAAGATGGTAGTAAAATTGCGATTGTTGAGCGAGATAAAGAGAGTAATACCAAGCTTATAATTTATAGCACGGATGACAACATTAAAGCGCAAGAAGAGTTTACTAAAGCGCAAAAAGAGCTGCTCGAAAACGATGCACAAGATATTCCCGATACAGCGCCCAGTGTGTTTAAGCGCGAACAAAAACAAGTGCTTAATCAAATTAACCGAGCCGGTATTGCAAATCCTCAATGGGTAAATAGCACAACTTTATATTTCAATGCGTACAGCAATGAAGAGTCGGGTATTTATAACAAAGTGTCTGACATATTTAGCTATAACACTGACACTGGAAATATTACACAACTTACCGAACTTGCTGGTATACGACGATTTAGCGTAACCAGTAACGGCGAAACCTTGTATGGCGAGCAAATAAGAGATGGCTACTCTGAATTAGTAAAGGTTGATCTCAATACGCAAACCATCACACAATTATTTACAAAAAGCCTTGAGACAACTTACGATTACCCAATACTCAGTCCTGATGAAACTAAATTAGTTTATTTATCAACATCATTAAATGAAAATTGGCAATTGTATATACAAGGTATAAACGGCGAACAACAGCTATCAGTACCTATGCCAGACGGGTATCAATATTTAAGTCAGCCAAGCTTTAGCCATAATGGCGAGTCACTTTATTTTGTTGCAGGTTTAAATAGCGCCACCGATATTTATAACTACAACATAGAGAGTAAAACACTCACCAAGTTAACCCAAGGGCAAGAGGCCGTTGCCCACCCAATTGAAATGGCTGATGGCTTGTTACTCTATTTTTCGATAACTGCAGATGGGCCAAATGTAAAAACACTGCCAAAAGCTATAAAAAGCACTGTAGTTACTGAGTTTGCAGCTAACAAAAAAGCACCGCTGCTAATAGTAAACGAACATACACTTCCAAAAGCTAAAATATATAAGCACGAAACTACAGAGCAAACAAATTACAACGTGCTCGACCAGCACGCTACCTTTGCGCTTGGCTCTCAGTATTATTCGGCTTCTACCAGTTTGTTAGATTTAAGCATTAAAAGTAGCGACTTATTAAAGCAGCTCGACTTACAAGCGGGTTATAGCACTGATTTACACGATGGGGCATTGCACGGTGGTTATGTGCAGGCAAAATATAATGCGCTTGATGTAAAACTGAAACTTGCACTGTTTGACTACAATTTAGATACATCGCGCCAGTATCAGCAAAGTCTAAGTGCAGACATGGATGCCCGTGGTGGTTTTGCCGCAATAAGTTATCCCGTTAAATTTGGACAGTTAAGTTTAACGCCAGAGCTTGCCTACAATTACACTGATTATAAGCAAAGCCATAAAAATTGGACGCGTTTAGGCGTTGCTCAAAATTGGCAATATGATCGTCAAGATTTTGCAATAGGCCAAAGTATTTATGCGAGTTGGTACGATGGCAGTGGCAAAAGTAATAATTGGCAAGGTTACGATTTAGCCGCCAAAATTTTTGGTAAGGCGTTTGGTATTCCTCTTTATGCAAACTTTGATCAAAAGCGACGTGACGACAGCAGCCTTGCATTAGGTGGCTTTAGCTCAAATCTTATTAATCAGCAGCAAAATAGTGAATATGTACTTTCATCTGAGCTGCCTTTTTACAGCGCAACTGCAAAGCGCTATCAAGGTTACGGTGGCGGCTTTAGCTTTAAAGAAGGCATGCCGTGGCTTTATTATAAGCAACATCAACTCGACGACACCGTATACGCACAAAGCTACGGCTTAAAATACCAAGGTGACTTTAGTTTTGGAATGGGGCCAGCAGGTGTAAACGATTTAACGTTTAATATGGGACTGTCGCGAGTAGAAGGCGACAGTTTTGAAGATGAAATGCGAGCGTGGCTGAGCTTTTATTATTCGTTATAAATATTAATTGGCTAAGTTACTTATCCATCTGCAAGGATAGTAACTTAGCTTGATATACATCGAGTTTTTGATTATCACGTTCTAGTTCAATTGCTTTCTCAAGTAAGGTTTGTGTTTGTTTAATATTACCTTGTTGATAGCGAACTTTTGCGAGTTCCAAGTATAGCTCAGCAATGTAAGGCGCTTTAGTAATCGCTTGCTCAAGGTGTGCTTTAGCCTGATGAGCGTGGCCAGCTTGTAAGTTGTTTTTAGCGATCACTAGTAATTCGTATGGGTCTTTTTCTTTATTAACTAATTGTGAGGTGAGCTCTTTAACAAGCTCTTTGTCGCCTAACTTTTTAGCTAAAAGCTGATAGTTGCTGATTAAATTAATGCTTATTTCGTTATTACTAAGTGCTGTTTGATAGATGTTTTTAGCGCTTTGTAAATCACCAGCTCGGCGATGTAAAATGCCCGCTATGTTAAATAGCTCTGCATCATTTGGTGTAAATTTATTCGCTTGTAAAATAAGAGAGTAAGCAATATCCAGTTGTTTGTCTGCCAATGCTATGGCAGCTAAATTACTATAAAACTTAGAAACTAAATCGTTATAGTCTGCGCTGCTTGAATAAAAACTGCGACGGGTAGGGAAGTAGTCGATTAATGTGCCTGCTCTGAAAAACTCAATAATATTATCATCTTTTTTCTCTACTTTTGGAGCATATACTTTTGTTCTAAAGTGATTAGCGACATAAACAACATTATTTTCTTTTGCGTATATGGGCTTACTTGTAACTTCTTGAAAGCTTGTTTCTAACCCAAGAGCTTGTGCGTAGCTTTGCGTTAAAATGGCTAAACTAATGCAATTACCTTGCGAACGCTTTAAGGTTTGAGCTGAAGTAAGTGTATCGCCATGGTATTTAAAGTTAGCTATCTGGCTTTCGAGGTAGTTGTAAATTATACGGTCATCACGGATTTGGGATAGCTTTTGGTTTTCGGCGTAAGCTAAAAACATTTCTTTTTCAGCATCCGGTAACTCAAAAATACTGTGCTCAGAAGGTGTGTCGAGTTTATTAAACAAAGAATGGTTTAATAGTTGTTCAAGCCCTACTTGTTGTTCTACTTGCTGAACCTTGGTTGTGTTACATCCAACTAAAAATAAAAAGGTAATACTAATAACTATTTTGATAAATATCATAACCCACTCCTTTGTTAATTTTTACATTACAATGTGGTGGGTTTTTAATCAATGTTATAGATGTTTTTTCTAAAAATTTTATAAATGGACTAATGCTAAATTTACGATGTATAAAATTTTGGCTTAAATACTAATGTGACCATAGTTCTATAATGAAACACTAATAAACTATGCCCTCAGCCCTAATACAGAGCTGTAGGCAAAATAACGGTAGTAGCTTTGGGTATGCGCTAAGTAGAGTTTTATTATTCACTTTAAATGACTGTTAAGTAAATGTTATATTCTGAGCTGTTTTAATAAAATAAGTATTTTGACAATGTCATTTAAGCATCAGAAAGTTCCCAAGAGCGTTGTACTTCCAAGCGTCCCCTCCGACGCACCTGGTTTAAGGTATGAAAAGCCAGAACTAGGTAGTAACTATTGGGTTGTTGATGAGTTTTTTAAACATGAAGAAGCAATGGCTATTCGTTCTTCATGTTTAAAAAAAGAGGTTTGGAAGTACGGTAAGCCGTATACCAAAGAACTTTGGCCTGGAATGCGCACTCCTAATGCTCTAAATAGTAAACAGCTTAAAAAAATAGAAAAATATGTTAAGTCAGTTATCAAAAAAAATAAATTATGGGTTGCTGATTCCAATAAGGTTGTAGTTGATACCAATACTGCAATTTTAGTGGGGGCTGAAGAAGGGGCTTCTAGGCCTCATGTAGATAATCGTTATTTATGTAGATACGCTGCTGTTTTGTATTTAAATCCTGATCCAATTACCTCTGCCGGTACCTCTTTTTATCGTTTAAAGTATGCAAATGAAGCGGCAGGAGGAAATATTGTCGATCCTCCTTATGCTAACCTTGTTGATGCACTTAATGTAAGTAGCCTTCCATATAGCGCATGGTATAAAGACATAGATATTGAGAATCGCTTTAATCGTTTAATTATATTTAAAGGTAGTATTGTTCACAGTGCATCTGAGTATTTTGGAGATGATTTAAATACTAAAAGGCTGGCGATAACATTTTTTTGGATGTGCGAAGATTAATTAATAATTCTTTTTAGGCAGAAAAATCTTGTCGATAGTAAGGCAAAAATTTAGTTACTTAGTTGTTCTAAATGAGACGTTTTTAATGCAACTAGCGTTAGGTTTACTCCCTCAAAATGACTAAGTATTATTGCGCACTCTCTTCTATAAATAATATGTAGAGTGCTGTTTTTATAATTTATAAATAGCTTATTATTAAATGAATCATAAGCTATTATTTTTAAACGTTAGTGACTTGGCGTTTACTTAAACGGTTTTTTTGTGATTGTTTTTTACGTTTTCGGCGAGTAAACCATAAGTAAAAACCAGTACCTGCTAGCCACACTGGGCTTAAACCAATTACGCACCACAGTATTTTACTTATTAGCCCTGCAAAGTAGCCAAAATGAAGTTTTCTAAAACTATCAATTACCTGCCAGCCAACGCCTACTTCGCGAATATCCCAGTTAGCTATGTGCTCGCCTGTTAGCTTGTTATAGCTAACCGTATTGGCATACTCACTAGCAAGTGGGTTGGCGGTATCGACTTCGCCGAATAAGGTAATGTTTTCGTCAGGCTCGAGTGGTATAACTAAAAACGTACCGTTAAAAGTGGGGATTTGCTTTTTACTGTCATCAAGTATGCGTTGAAACGAAATATCGCTACTGTGTAGGTTTTTGGTTAGTACAAAGTGTTCTTCCTCTGCGTGTTCAATAACTTCGTGATACCACACCGCCCAGTTAAAGTAGCCACCTGTGATAGCTAAAATAATAATGATGGGAGATCCTATAACCCCCGTCATTTTATGAATGTCGCTAAGTACAATTTGCAGTGTTGCACGCCAGCGCACACTAAATAGACGCTGCCAAAATTTACGATAAATAATAAGCCCAGTAATACCTAATACCAATAAAAACAGAGCAAAAAAGAAGCCTAGTACAGTGCCTGTTTGCCCTGGCAGGTTTTTAAAGTCGTTCAGTAAAAAAGTGTAATGTAGTTCTAAAAACCAATCGGTAAAATAATGGCTGGTACCAACAGGTTCAGACAAAATGTCACCCGTATACTGGTTTAAATGAAACTTATACCATTGCTCTGTGCCGCGTTTGACTAAGTAAACCCGATCAGCTGTATCATTGTTAAATATTTCCCAACTACCTACTACATATTCAGGGTAAGCATGCTCTGTTTTTGCAATTAACGTGTCGATTGGCATGCGCTCTGGCAGTGCATTTACAACAAAGTGGCTGCTTGGCATAAGTAAGCCATCTATTTCACTTTTAAAAACTAATACGCTCCCTGTAATACTAATAACAATCAATGGAATGATAGCTATTAGAGCGATCCAACTGTGAATTTTAAAAAGAGTTTTTCTCATAGGTAGTTTTATATACAGCAGTTAATGACTTGCGCATGATAACAACTATCATTTTTATTTAATAGATTAGCGGTGAGGCTTTCTATTAAACCGGTAAACCGTGAACTTAATTCTACGGTTTTTGTATACCTAGCTTGCCAGTACCTAAAACAAGAATTTCTTATTTAGTTGAGTTAAATTTACGCGGCTCTACAATGCCGCGCTCATAGTAAAAGCCTTTTAAAGCAAATGTTTATTAAATGTTTTTATTTCTGCTTTTAATTAACATTTATGTAACGAGCGAGGTTGCTTTGGCGCATTATTTGCCTATATTGTCTTCATTTATTTTGGTTTTTAGTTTTTTACCATTACTAAACAAAATTCGAAAAAATCGTAGTGTCTCAGGTTTATCACTATTGATGATGACGTTTGGGTTAGCACAAAGCCTTTATTTTATAACCTACAATATTTATTTTGAGCGTTTTTATATTGCGTTACCATTTATTGTAACTGGTGCGTTAAGCGGACTTATTTTGTATTTTTTTGCACGTTTCAACGCAGCTAAACGAGAACGGGTACAGTTGTTTACTATGCTAGGTTTTTCGTTACTGCCTTTTTCACTGCTTTTGAATTCAAGCCTCGATACTGCAACGGTATTAAGCGCTTTAACGTATGTTGGCCTTGTGATGAGTTCGGTACGTGTTATGCCGCAAACTTATAAAACATTGCGTACGGGTAATGTAAGTAATTTAAGCGCGCGCTACTTTAGCTTGCAGTTTATTGCTGGTATTTGCGGCTTAGTTGTTGAGCTTACAACAGCGGCTCCAAGCACGGCGCACTTACTTATGTTTATTATGCTGTTGCTTACCAATGCTGTGCAATTTGGTTGTATGCAATATTATAGAATGCGGCCTGTAATGGCTTAAAGCCAAAATAAAAGTGCTAATTTAGTTTAGGTATGGCAGTTTTAAGCTATTAATCATTACAAAGTTTAAACAATGCAATTAGCTATTCATCAAATTGATGCGTTTACGAATGAGTTATTCAAAGGTAACTATGCGGCAGTGATCCCACTAGAATCGTGGTTAAGTGACGATTTATTGCTAAAGATTGGCGCTGAGAATAACGTATCTGAAACTGCTTTTACCTGCCTGCAAGACGATGGAAGTTTTGTTATTCGTTGGTTTTCGCCGTTAATGGAAATCGATTTTTGTGGTCACGCCACACTTGCGGCTGCCTATGTTTTATGTGAAGAGCATAACATATCGCAAATTCGCTTTATTGCTGATGCGGTGGGCGAGCTAATCGTTAATAAAAACGCTGATGGTAGCTTTGCAATGACCTTTCCAATACAAGCACCGGTTGAAGTGCAAAATGTGCCTCAGCAACTGCTTGATGGCCTGTCTATACAACCGAGTAAAGTGCTTAAAAATCGCCAAGCCTACTTTGTTATTTATGAAAACGCCGATCAAATACTTGAATTAAAAACTAGCTCAGAGCTTTTAAAAACGCTTTATCCACTTGATGTAGTGGCCACTGCTCCAAGTGCTGAATATGATTTTATATCTCGTTATTTTTGGCCTGCAAGCGGTGGCGACGAAGATTATGTAACAGGCTCTATTCATACTGGCTTGGCACCTTACTGGGCGCAGCAATTGGGTAAAACTACGTTAAGCGCTTATCAGGCTTCAAGCAGAGGCGGGTATTTACTATGTGAAGTGGGTGATACAACCGTCACCTTAACGGGGCATGCTGTAAGGTATTTAAAAGGCACTATCTATATTTGATCTGTGAATTAAGTGATAAAAAAGGCCACGTTAAACGTGGCCTTGGTTTACTCAATTAGTAGAGATATTTTACGCTTCTAGTGCTTTTGCAATTAAGCGATCAATATATTTTTTATGCGCTTTAGTTGCTGTATCTGCACCCCAAGCAGTGCTGGTATCGGCTATTTGAGTTAGCTGATATAACGCAGCTGTTTTAGCTAAGTTATCGTACTTACTTGCTTTGCCAAGACCTGCAATTGCGATTAGCTGATTAACATACTCAATTTGTAAGTTGTGACTAATAGAATTTGCGTCTTTGCTTTTCACAAAAATATTAGCGGTTAAATCTTGCATAAACTGAGTTAGGCTATATTCATTGCCGTACAAAGCAGTATCAGAAATACGCAGTAATACGGCTGGGTGTAATAGCTGCGCAAGTACAGACTTTTGCATCCCTAAAATCATTTTGTGTGCTTTAGGGTCTTCATTTTTACCAAAGTGATTAAAGCCACGACGTTGCAGTTGCAAGTAGCTATATAGAGGTTGCATGTTTTGTAGTACGTCTGGTGCAAATACAAACTTTGCGAGTATATCCATCGCTTGTGTTTGACGTTCAAGAGATACCGGTGTAAATGGTTTATCTGCGTTTGCATCACCCACTACAGCACGCTCAACGTACACACCACCAATTTGGCGAGAAACAACACCTGCTTGAGCTCGGTATTGACCAAATAAGCTATTAGCAGAGGTAACAAGCTGTTGGTAAGACTCACCTTTAACCGTTGCTTTATCTTTTAGCTCAGTAAATAATTTATTAATTAACGCCATACGATCTGCGCCATAGGCCGCAGGATTTGACGACAAATCACCAATCATGACACGTGGATCGATATGGCGACCTGGTGCGCGCATATCGTCTGCATCGTTACCAAAGGCAAGGGCATGTTCACTTGAACGAGCAAGTATTTTTTCAAGTCTAGCTTGCTCAGCAGTTTCATCTGCAAGTGCTTCGCTGTAGCCATAGTTAATAGCCCAATCATCATAAGGGCCTGGTTTTGTTTGAAAAATATCACCTTGCTGCATACCAATTGGGGCAATGTTAGCGGGTGCATAATCCATAACAGAACCGGTTACTATGCCTTGGGTTTTGTTTTTGTCGTGTACTTCTTTTTCATCCCACAAAATAGATGATTTCATATTGTGGTTAAGACCTAAAGTATGGCCAACTTCGTGAAGTACCAATTGCGTTAGACCTTGGCGAAGCATTTCTTTATCTTCAATTTTGTCGCCGCTAGCAAGACCTTTGGCAAGCATTAGATTTTGTTGAATCTCATGCCCTAGCGAGCAATTTAGCTCACCGGTATTTGTTGCTTCACCGTGGCTCATTGTTCCTTGAGTGAAAAGTGTGTCGTAAATCCAACGGTTTTTCATAAATACAAACTCAAGCATAATGTCTGAGCCCAGTATTTCGCCTGTTAATGGGTTAGCAAGTGCTGGTCCGTATCCGCCAAATGGAGGCTTAGGTGACGAAGTCCAACGCAGTACGTTGTAATTAATATCGCCCGCATCCCAGTCTGCATCATCTGGTTGTACTTTTACCTCTAAGGCATTTTTAAAACCGGCTTTTTCAAAAGAAGTATTCCACGTTAAAACAGCGTCACGAATAGTATCGCGCCATTCAATGGGTGTGGTGTTTTCTATCCACCAAGTAATTGGTTTTACTGGCTCTGAAAGTGCTGCACTAGGGTCTTTCTTTTGTAGATCCCAACGTTTTATAACATCTTCATAAGGTGCCCAATCGGCAGATGTCATTTGATCAAATTGATTTGTAAAATAA
Source organism: Pseudoalteromonas sp. BSi20429 (assembly GCF_000238895.1). Taxonomy (NCBI): domain Bacteria; kingdom Pseudomonadati; phylum Pseudomonadota; class Gammaproteobacteria; order Alteromonadales; family Pseudoalteromonadaceae; genus Pseudoalteromonas; species Pseudoalteromonas sp. BSi20429. Next base: position 44,136 of record NZ_BADV01000012.1, read on the forward strand.
CCAATGCGCGCATCATCCATACGTGGTGCGTAGTTATTGCTAGGTAAAGCAACAAACGAGTGCTGAACTTTTACCGATACGCTACGTGGGTCGCTTACTGCATTTGAGCCACGTACCGTTGGGCTTGGGTTAGTAAATACGTAATCAACAACCACGTCTAGATTATTAGGGTATGGACGCTGTTTAATAATGCGTGATTTTTTATCGTCTAATTTGCCTACTTTAAAGCGCTTTTTGGCGTTTTTATCAGCTGGATTTGGCGTAGGTGATACTTTATGAAGTGCTTCGCTTAAAAATAACTTATTTACGTTAAATGCTATTTTACCGTCTTCTTCTTTTTCTATTTTAATGCTCGCAAGTACCGCTTCACTAATATTGGCATCACTCGCTTTTGAAATTGCACTGTTTTCGTCAAATTTGTAGCGAGGTGTTTTGCTAATGATATCGATACGATCAAAGTATTTTCTAAATTCAATTAACTTAGTTTCACGGTACGAACCACGATAATGGCCTGCATCTGTAACGCCATCGACAGTGTGCGCAAAATATACAAACGGCGTATTAAGTTGGGACTCGTTAATCACCATAAGGTGCTTACCGGTTTTTTCGTCTTGATAAAGGCTAAATATACCGGCAAATTCGGTTTGTCCTTTGATCATTTCGCTAAGTGTTTTTGACTCTTTTTCGTCTTTTTTATCGGCTGCAAATGCATGGCTGCTAAACGCTAAGCTAAGCGCAAGGGTGATGGTCGTTAATTTCATTTTGAGACTTTTAATATTTGTTAATTTAATTGGACTGTACGTAAATTAATTTAATTTCGCACATCTTCGCGATGAAATTTAAGTGTTTAACGCTAATTAACTGATATTAATGAATAAAAGTTTGTAACAAAATATAACGAATGAGATGAGCTGCATGTAAAGTTATATTCTATAGCCCTAAATAGCAGCGGTTTATATGTATTTGCAACAGTTGCTTACAAATGTCACCTTAATGTTTCATATGGCTCTGGTATTATGACGTTAATAGAATTTTGGGGATAATAGGATATGCAAACAAATTCACTTAGATGGGTTTTTCCATTTGTAGCGCTAATTGTTGGTGTTGTTGGCTTTATGGGAATAAATGCCATTGCACAAGAGCCAGAAAAAAAAGAAGTAATTGATACTCGTCCAACAGTGCAAGTTGAGCCAGTGGCTGCAAACGATCATCAAGTTATTATTAATAGCTACGGTGAAGTAAAGCCTCTTGAAAGTACACAGCTTTCAGCGCAGGTGTCGGGTGAAGTGTTAAGTTGGCATCCTAATTTTGTAGCCGGTGGCATCGTTGCTCGCGGTGAAACGTTATTCACTATCGAAAAAGACAACTACGAAGCAGCAGTACTTGTTGCAGAGGCAGAAATTGCTCGTGCACAAGCAGGCTTAATTGAAGAGCAGGCCCAAGCTCAAGTAGCCGCAGATGAAGCAAAGCGTTTTCCAAGTAAAGCGCGTACCGACTTATTTTTACGTAAGCCTCAAGTGTTAAGTGCGCAGGCATCTGTAAAGTCGGCGCAAGCTGCATTAAAACGTGCACAACGTGACTTAGATAATTGTGAAGTAACAGCCCCTTACGATGCATTGGTTATTAGCCGAAATGTAGGTGTTGGTCAATTTGTCACTATGGGTTCGCAAGTTGCTGAGCTCAATAATATTGAAACTGCTGAAGTGATTATTCCTATAGCAGGGTTCGATAGCGTTTTTTTACCAGAGCGTATTAAAGGTATTACCGCAACGATTATTCAAAAAGGCCTAAACAGCTTTACCCGAGAAGGTGTAATTGACCGCGACCTAGGGATTGTTGATAACGCTACGCGTATGAGCAGTCTAGTCGTGCGTATAGAAGACCCATACGGTCTTAAAAACATACAACCAGCCATTAAGTTTGGCAGCTACGTACAGGTAAATTTTGCAGGTGCAATGCTTAATAATATTTACCGTTTACCGCAAGCTTTGGTTAACAATCAGACTGTGTGGGTAGTAAACGAAAATCAAGAACTAGAGCCTCGCAAAGTAACGGTTATTCGTGAAGAGGGTGAGTATTTTTATATTAGCAGTGGTTTAAATGCCGATGACAAACTTGTTATTACTTTACCTGAATACCCGCAAAAAGGAATGCAGGTTAAAATTGCAGGTGTAGCTGCAAAACCTGAAAGCTCAGAAACGAGCACTTCAAACACGCAACAGCTGTAGGGTGTAATAGTTATGAGCGAGTCAACACAACAAAAACAAACAGGGCTAATTGCCTACTTTGCTAATAATTCAGTAGCCGCTAATTTAATGATGTTTTTTATCATTATTATGGGGGCTATAAGTTACTTTACGATTCAGCGTCAAATGTTTCCTAATGTAGAGATTAACTACATTAATATTGAGGCTAATTACCCAGGTGCCTCTCCTCAGGAAATAGAAGAAAGTATTCTTATAAAAGTGGAAGAGTCACTTAAAGATATAACCGAAATTAAAAAAGGCGTGTATCGCGCATTTAGAAATGGCGGTACAGCAAGCCTGGAAATAAACACCGATGCAAAACTTACCGATGTGCTTGATAAAGTAAAGTTGCGTGTTGATGGTATTGCGACTTTTCCGGCGGGTATGGAACCGGTCACCATAAGTCAGGTTGAGTTTAGGCAAGACGTTATAGGTATGACGCTCGTTGCTGACTTACCACTTACAGAGCTTAAGCCTATAGCAAACCAAATAGAGGATGAGTTACTACAGTTATCTAACGTGTCGTTAGTGGTAAACGATGTTCCTCTTGATGAAATAGCAATTGAAATAGAGCCCGATACGCTGCGCCAATATAATCTAACCCTTAGTGATGTGATGAATGCGGTACGCCGTTACTCAGCTAACTTTTCGGCGGGGCAGCTAAAAACAGACGCAGGTGTTATTTCTGTTCGCGTCGAGAATCAGTTTTACTCAGGTGAAGAGTTTAGGCAAATTCCGGTAAAAATTGGCGAGTATGGCGCTAAAGTTTTACTGCAAGATATTGCAGTTATTAAAGATCAATTTACCGAAGGTGAGCGCTACTTTAAGTTTAATGGCGAAAACGCGGTGTATTTATCGGTAAAAGCAACGCAAGAGCAAAACATGATTCCCGTTGCGGATTCGGTTAAAGCGTTTATTGATCAAAAAAATAAGCAGCTACCGCCCGGTATTCGATTAGAGCCATTAATGGATATGACCTACTACCTAAATGCTCGCCTTGATATGATGAAAGCTAACCTGTTTCAAGGTGCCATTTTGGTGGCAATTATGTTGTCGTTATTCTTGCGTTTTAAACTAGCGCTTTGGGTAATGATTGGCTTACCTGTTTGTTTTTTAGGGGCCATGATGATGATGCCACTATTTGGCATTAGCATTAATATTATTTCGTTATTCGCTTTTATAATGGTGCTCGGCATAGTGGTGGATGATGCCATAGTGATAGGGGAAGCTGCCTACACCGAAGTTGAAAAAAGCGGCGGTGGTGTAGAAAATGTTGTGCGTGGCGCTAACCGAGTCGCGACCCCTGCAACCTTTGGTGTGTTAACAACAATTGCTGTATTTGCACCATTCACAATGTCGAGCGGGCCAGAAAGTGCCTTCTTTTATGGTATAGCCGTTGTAGTAATGCTGTGTTTAGTATTTAGTTTGATTGAATCAAAGCTGATACTGCCAGCTCACATTGCTCATACGCACTTTTCGCCGATTAAAAAGGGTGGTTGGCGCGATCGCTTCAATACACGCTTTTTTGGTTTCGTAAATGGCCCATACAAACGTTTTATTGCTAAGTGTGTTGATTGGCGCTGGACTGTTTTGTTTGCTTTTATTGCAATGTTTATAATCAGTATTGCACTTATTACGTCTAATAAAGTACGTACAGTTCCAACTCCTAAAGTGCCGCACGACTTTCCACAAATTCAAGTAGAAATGAACGACAACGTTTCTGACTTACAAACCATTGCTGCTATTCGTGAAATAGAAGCTATGGTACTTAGAGTCGATGAAGAGACTGAACGTGAATTTGGTCAAAAAATTATTCGTGATGTATTGGTATTTAATCAAGGCAGAACCGAGTCGCAGTTACTAGCTCCATTAGTTGACGAAGATTCACGTCCATACAATGCATTTGAGCTTTCTCGCCGGTGGCGTGAGGCTATGCCGACTATTGCTGGTATTAAGTCGTTAACTATTCAAGACGATGTTGGTGGCGGCGGTGGTAATGGCGGCGGCGAGTTTGGCTATTTACTGTATGGCTCAGACATAGATACTTTAAATCAAGCGGGTCGTCGTTTTATTCAATTACTTCAACAGCAAAAAGGGTTGTTTGATATTAGCTCAACCATAGATCCTGCGAGCAAAGAAGTGCAAATGAGCCTTAAACCTGTTGCTTACGATTTAGGCTTAGATTTGGCAGGTATTGCAAATCAAGTGGGAGCTAGTTTTTATGGTGGCGAGGCACAGCGTGTAATCCGAAACGGCGAAGAAGTACGCGTAATGGTACGTTACCCTAAGCTGACTCGTGAGGCATTTTCATCGCTTAAACACACCGTTGTTACTACTCCACAAGGGCGAGAAGTACTTCTTGGTGATGTAGTAGAGCTAACAGAAACGCCAGGTATTAGCTATATACGCCGCGAAGGTGGTTACCGTACCGTGTATGTTTATGGCAATATTGATGAAGAGCAAATTGAGCCAGGCGAAGTGGTTAAGCAAGTAAAAGAAAATCTACTGCCACAGCTAATAGAAGAATTCCCAAGTGTTAAATCAGAGCTTGGTGGCGCAATAGAAGAGCAGCAAGCTCAAGCTAATGAGCAAATAATGTTTTTTATTGGCGGAATGATTTTAGTATACATACTGCTAGCTGTGCCGCTTAAAAGCTATTCACAACCGCTTATTGTAATGTCGGTTATTCCGTTTAGTTTAACCGGGGCTATTTGGGGTCATTACTGGTTTGATTTAGATATGAGCTTAATGTCGGGATTTGGCTTAATTGCCGCAGCAGGTGTTGTTATAAATGATTCACTTGTAATGACAGATTATGTAAACCAAGTTCGCCGCGAAGGTGTTAGCGTTAAAAATGCAGTAATAGAAGCTGGTTGTGCCCGCTTTAGAGCAATACTATTAACGTCTATAACAACCTTTGCTGGTGTATTACCTATTATGTTTGAAACAAGCCTGCAGGCTAAGTTTGTAATACCTATGGCAGTAGCACTTGGCTTTGCAGTGATGTTTGCAACGTTAATAACGCTTATATTAGTACCGTGTTTATATATTATTCTAGGCGATATTGGTGCGTTATTTAAGCGCCCTTTTAAAAGCCGAGCTGTGAAAGTCTCGTAGATAAAAAACATAAAAAAAGCACTGACCGTTATTAACGCTCAGTGCTTTTTTATTATCTATTTATTGTTGTTAAACTGGCTACAACAATAATTAATCTTTAAATTGCTTATGGCAATCTTTACAGCCTTTAGCCCATGCGCCAAAAGCTTTACCAATTACGGCTTTATCGCCCGATTGGGCTGCTAACGCTAGCTTATCTGCATTTGCTGCAAAAGCATTCGCTTTTTCAACAAAGGTTGCATTTTCGGCCCAAACAGCAGCAAGTGCAGCTGTGTCGCCTTTATCTGTTCCTTCGTAAAACGCTTCCCATGGCATTTTTGAAAGTGCAGCAGCGTTGTTAGCACGCATTTTAAATTGCTCTGCGTCAAAAGGTACTTTACCTTTTAGCATTGCGCCCATGTCACCAATTTGCACTGAAATCATTGAAAACGCAGCTTGGCGGTATTCAATCGCGTCACTTGGTTCTTTAAATGCAGAATTTGCCGATACGCTAAATGCACACGTTGCCAGTGCTATTGTTGCTAATACTTTTTTTAATTTCATGTTTGCCCCTGTTGAAAATTGTAATTCTTAATTCGGTATCTTGTATCTAACATCGTATTTATTCAAGTGAATACGATAGATTTAACTAAAACTTAATCGTTTATATCAATATCTGCAAATATCATCCCGCGACGCATGCTTCTAGTTGCTAAGAATACCTCACCAAGTAACGACATAAATGCACATATAAGTAATGCCATTGCTGCTACAAAACAACAGGCAATTGTAACGCCTAAGTTTATAGATTGAATATGCGATAAAAATAACAACATAACCACAGCGCATACAAGTAGTGCGCTTAATACACTCAAACTAAAAGCAATATGTATACATCGAGAACGCTTTAAAAGGGCGCGCAGCTCTGTAGCGAGTGATTTATTAAAGTCCTCGTCAGTACTTACTTTTAGTCTGCGTTCTAGCTGACGTGCCCTATCGGTAATTCGTGCTAAACGATTAGATAAAACACCTAAAGTAGCAGCAATACCCGTGATTAAGAATACAGGGGCAACGGCCGTTTGAATTACTTTAGCCATGGTTAAAATGTTAATTACTTCGTTATTCATTCATTTCTCAAGAAAAAGTTAGAGTTGTTTACATTAGTTCACAAATATGATTTTTTAACTTTATTGTTTTAAATCAATTTGCTGGGGTGATGTTTTCTTGTTTTTTGGATTTGATGTCATGTGTTTGTAACCAAGGTGTTGCTTGGGTTGTACCGAAAGTTTTATATTCAGTACAACAATACAATCATTTTGATTAATACAAATACAATAATACATAACCTATCCAAGGGGAACTCATGGCTAAAAATATAATAAAAAAAACTGCTATAGCTACGGCAGTCTCAAGTGCATTTCTTGCTACTTTTGTTAATGCGGCAACTTTACCTAATGCAACGATTGCACCTCAAGCTGCTGAACAGGTGAAAGAGTTAGCATCTGAGCAAAAACAGCCTTCAGCACATATGATTGTTTTACGTGCAGCAACTTCTGTTGATGCTGTGGCTTCTGGCACTTATGAAGCATCAAGCAGTCGTGAAATGATTGCTAACGTTGAGTTGCTTCAAAACACGATGGCCAACGAGCTTAGTAGCTTAGACTTTGATGCAAAAATAATTGGTAAAACAAAAATATTAGCACCAACATTAATTGTGCAGGCGACACCAGAAGCCTTAGCTAAAATAGCTAAAGATTCACGAGTGGCTAAAGTATTACCGATGTTTGACTACGAATTACATGTAGCTGCAACGTCTGACTATATTAATGCTAAGCCTTTAATTGTTGATGGTATTGTAACTGGTAAAGGTCAGCGTGTGGCTGTTCTAGATACTGGTATTGACTATACCCACAAAGCATTTGGTGGTGAGGGTACTGTAGAAGCATACGAGGCTGCTCAAGCTGATCCTACAACGGTTGATTGGCCACAAGGTATTGTACAAGGCGGTTACGATTTTATTCGTGACGATGCTGATCCAATTGAAAATGATGCTGCAAATTCTCCTTCTACAGGTGATGCAACGAATCATGGTACGTCTTCTTCAAACTCAGTAAATGGTATTGCACCAGATGTTGAATTATATGTTTACTCTGTTTGTGGTGGTGGCTGTCCAAGTGCCGCTCAAGCTGCGGCATTAGAAGCTGCAATGGATCCAAATGGCGATGGTGATATTTCAGACCGCGTAGATGTTATGAACATGTCATTAGGTGGCGAGTTTGGCGATACATATACAGGTGGTGGTGCGCAATACCTAATTCAACGTGCTGTTGATTTAGGTGTGAATATGGTTATTTCAGCTGGTAATGATGGTGATCATCCATTCCGTATTGGTGGCCCAAGCACGACACCAAATGCGTTATCAGTAGGCGCAATGACTCATCCTACAACTGAAGTTGGTACTGCTACAGGTACTATTGCTGGTATCGAAGGTAATATTCAAGCATCAGGCTTTGGTCCGCAAACTGACTTTGTAATTACAGGTGCAGATATCGATTTAGTGTACCCTGACACAAACCAAGATGGTTGTGTTGATTTTGCTGATGATGTTGATTTTACTGGTAAAGCGGTTTTAATTGACCGTGGTGCATGTGCATTTACAGTTAAAGTACTTAGTGCACAGAAGAAAGGTGCTGAATTTGTACTGATTGCAAATAACACAGATGATGGCACTCCTGCACCAATGGGTGGCAGTGATGACAATGTAACTATTAAAAGTGTAGGTATTAATTTTGCTGCAGGTGCTGCTTTAAAAGCTCAATTAGCTGCAGGCGATACGGCAACATTTGATATTGATGTAAAAATTAAAACTACAGCAGGTGCAGTAGCTACGTTCTCTTCTCGTGGCCCTTCGATGGATGGTTTATTAAAACCAGAAATTACTGCTCCTGGTACTAGTATATTAGTTGCAGCAGCAGGCACGCAAGATCAGCTAGCTCCTGTATCTGGAACATCTTTTTCAGGCCCTATTACAGCCGGCGCTGTTGCAATGGTACGTGAAGCTCATCCTGAGCGTAATGCATTTGAGATTAAAGCTACAATAATGAATGCAGCTGACTTAAATGTAACAAATGAGCCTTTAGCAAGCAGTCCTGACTCAGAACTGGCTCCAATTAGTATGATTGGTTCAGGCTTGGTTGATGTAACTAAAGCAGTCAACTTACCAGTTGCTGCATGGGTTAATAATACACAGTTTAATACTAAACAAGCGGCTCTTTCATTCGGCCTTGTGTCAATGGCTGGAACAGAGTCTCTAACTAAAACAGTGACTGTTAAGAACTTCTCATCAGATGCTAAAACGTATGCGCTGCGTACTGAAGCTCGCTACCAAAATGATGACGATACAGCTGCAATTAGCTGGGATTTCCCTGAGTCGGTAACAATCCCTGCAGGTCAGTCAATTAACTTTGATGTGACGCTAACTGTTGATCCAACAAAACTACCAGCGTGGGAATTAGAAAACCCATTTAGTGCAGACGACATTGCTGCAAGAAGCGCTGCTCTTACTTCAGTAGAGTTTGATGGTGCATTGGTATTTAATGACGCAAGCACTGATACAGACCACGATTTACACGTTGTATATCATGCAATGCCAAAAGCTGCGACAGAATTAAGCGTTTCGTCTCAAATCATTGATAACGAAATGGCACTTATTGTTGAAAATAGCGGCCAAACAGACATTACTCCTTTTGCAGAAAGCATTGTTGCAACAGGCACAGAGAAAACACGAGAAGAAGCTGAGTTTAATATTTTAGCGACTACTTTCTCTGCATTTGCAGATAGCTCTTGTGACTCTGGTATTTTTGTAACGTCGTCTATCCAATTGCGCGACCCATTAACGCATGTATTCCAAGCAGGCTACAGATTAGAAGTTGATACTGATAATGACGGTGTTTATGATCAAGTTATGCAAAACTATAACGACCGCGGTCGTGAAACAGCATTCCCTGGCCGTAGCCGTACAGTAATTGGTGAAACTGATGGCGCTGGTAACGATTCGTTGGCATGGGTTACTCCGCTTTATCACTCAGCCGGTGAAGATACTATTACCTTCTCAACTTGTAGTGAGCTACTAAACGTTGATGGTTCATTACTTGGTGAAAACATGAACTTTAAAGCATCTGTAGGTTACCCTTCATATGTTACAGGTGTATTCACTCAGACCGATAGTATTGAAGGCTCAACTACATTTGGAGCATCTCCAAGTGTAACGCTTACTTCTATGGAAACTGGCGAAGCAGTTACTTCACTTAAACCGGGTGAAAAAGCAATTGTTGAAGCAAGCGGTCCATTTGCATTATCACAAACATCTGGTTTGGATATTGTTAAAGTGATGAGTAGTACTGAGTTAGAGCTTCCTGCAATCGACGCCCCAATGCTAGTTGGTGGTGAGTTTAGTGTTTCAGAAGATGCTGCTAACGGAACGGTTGTTGGTGCACTAACTATCACTGAGTCTGAGCAAGACTTAGATGTGTCAGAGTACTATGTGCAATCAAGTACTCACCAAGGTTTTGGTATTGATGCGGATGGACAAGTGGTTGTAACTAATACTGAATTGTTAACTGGTGATTCATCAGCTGAACTTCAAGTTGTTGCAATTGATGTACGCGGTAATGTATCTGCTCCTGCTGTAGTTACTGTAAGTATTACTAAAGTTGTACCACCAGTAGTAGAGACTGTAGCACCAGAAAGCAAAAAGAGCTCATCTGGTTCACTTGCATGGTTAACATTACTAGTAGCGCCGTTTGCATTCATACGTCGTCGTAAACAAAAGTAATTTTATAACTAAATAGTGATATAAAGGGAGCTTCGGCTCCCTTTTTACATAGCTTCACAAACTAAATCACAACATAGGTTGTTTTTAGGTATATTTAATTACTTAATAAAAAATAAAAATACAACAAGGACTTTGACTGATGAAACGCAACCCATTCGCACTCGCAGCACTATCGCTCGCTATTTTAAGTGGCTGTAATCAAGCCCCTGAAGAAACCAAAAAAAGTAATACACAAGTTAAAACGGTTCAAGTTGCACAAGCTGTTGCGCCGGTTGCTAAAAAAGTGCCACATGAAATGACTATTCATGGTGATACACGTATAGATGATTACTATTGGCTGCGTGATGATGAACGTAAAGCACCTGAGGTAATTAACTACTTAGAAGCTGAAAATACGTATACTGATGCAATGCTCGCACATACTAAAACGCTGCAAAGTGAGTTGTTTGAAGAGCTAAAAGGGCGTATTCAAAAAGACGATGATTCAGTCCCAGTTAAAAATGGTGATTATTTTTACTCAACACAAACACGTGGCGATAACGAGTACACTACTTACTTACGCAGCAGCGATTTTGCAGGTACCGATCAGCAAGTTATTTTAGATGTAAATGAGCTTGCTAAAGGTCATGATTATTATGCAGTAAGTGGTTTAGATGTAAGCCCAAATGGCAATTTAATGGCTTATGGCGAAGATACTGTTAGCCGTCGTATTTATAGCGTAAAAATAAAAGATTTAACTACCGGTAAATTACTCGAAGACACACTTGAAGGCACCAACGGTGGCATTGTGTGGGCAAACGATAATAAAACGGTTTACTACATTAAAAAAGATTTACAAACTCTACTAGGTTACCAAGTGTATCGTCATACATTAGGTACATCGCAAGCTGATGATGAGCTAATTTATGAAGAAACTGATACCAGTTACTACATGGGTATGAGTAAAAGCAAAGATGAGTCAGAAATTTATATTTGGCACAGCAGCACGGCTGCATCAGGCGTATCTGTATTAAGTGCTGATGATACTAAGGCAATGCCTAAACGCTTAATTGAGCGCGAAGCAGGGCTTGAATATGATATTTCGAAGCTAGGGAATACTTACTACATTGTAACTAACTTAAATGCTGTAAATTTTCAGCTGATGAAAGTTGATATTGATAAAGCAGGCGACAAGGCTAATTGGCAAAGTGTGATCCCAGCGCGCGATGATATTAAACTCGAAGGCATTGATTTATTTAATGACTACTTAGTTTACCAAGAACGTGAAATGGGCCAATCAAAGTTGATTGCGCGTAATTTAAAAACAGGCAAAGAGTTACCACTGAGCTTTAACGATAGCGCTTATACAATTGGTACTTATGGCAATAACGATATAGATAGCAGCACGTTACGTGTTTACTACACAAGCATGACCACTCCGGGCTCATCATACGATGTAAATTTAGCGACTGGCGATAAAACGCTTCTTAAGCAACAGGTTGTGTTAGGTGATTTTGATGCTGACAATTACGCTTCAGAGCGTATTTTTGTAACAGCACGCGATGGCATAAAAGTACCGGTAAGTTTAGTTTACCGTAAAGATGCGTTTAAAAAAGATGGCACTAACCCGCTACTGCAATATGGTTACGGTTCTTATGGCGCAACCATGGATCCAACGTTCTCAAGCTCACGCTTGAGCTTGTTAGACCGTGGTTTTGTATTTGCAATTGCCCATGTACGTGGTTCGCAAATGCTAGGTCGTCCTTGGTACGAAGACGGCAAGCTACTAACTAAAAAGAATACGTTTAATGACTTTGTTGACGTAACCAAAGCATTGGTTTCTCAAAAGTATGGCGCAAAAGATGAAATATTTGCGTTAGGTGGCAGTGCTGGTGGCTTATTAATGGGCGCAGTAGCAAACCAAGCGCCTGAGCTTTATAAAGGCATGGTTGCTGCGGTACCGTTTGTAGATGTAGTAACAACGATGCTTGATGCGAGTATTCCGCTTACAACAAATGAATACGGCGAATGGGGTAATCCGAACGAAAAAGCGTATTACGATTACATGCTGTCTTACTCGCCATACGACCAAGTAACTAAGCAAGCATATCCTAATATGCTAGTTACGACTGGTTTGCACGATTCACAAGTTCAATACTTTGAGCCTGCAAAATGGGTTGCTAAGCTGCGTGACTATAAAACTGATGACAATAAGTTACTGTTTAAAATAGATATGGAAGCAGGGCACGGTGGTGCATCAGGTCGCTTTAAACGCTTAGAAGATACCGCGCTAAACTATGCATTTATGCTTGATTTAGCGGGTATTAAAAAGTAATTAATATTTAAATAGATTTAACTCAATAAGGTGCTTTTTAAGAAAGCACCTTTTTTTGTGGCAAGTTAAAGCTAAACATAGTGCCTTTACCAATTTCACTTTGTACGTAAATTTCGCTATCCATCAGTTTTAATAACCCTCTGCAAATAGCCAATCCTAAACCACCTTGCTGGCGCCCTTCTTTATTAGAATTACTTGCTTGGTAGTGCGGATCAAAAATAGCATTCAGCTCATCTTCTTTTATGCCTACGCCCGTGTCTGATACATGCACAAATAGTTGATTATCGTCACTGCGTTTTACATGTACTGCAATGCTGCCGCCGCGAGGGGTATGCCTAATTGCATTATCAATTAAGTTACTTAACACGCGCTCTAATTTAGCTATATCGGCAACCACAGGAAAATCACAAATCGCAGGTTCTACCGACAAACTAATGCCTTTTTTATCAACGGCTAAACTAAATTTTGCCATGCAATCGTAAATAAGCTCACCTAAATTAAAGGTTTCTTTATTTATACTTATTTCGCCATTTTCTAAGTGAGCAAGCTCAAATATTTGCTCTATGAGTAGCTTTAATTGCCCACAATTATTAAGCGATACCTGCAAGTATTCTTGCTGCTCTTTTTTACTTAGCTGCTCGCCTGACTGATTTAATACTTCTAAAAACCCCTGCAGTGAAGCAAGTGGTGTACGTAGGTCGTGCGATAAGTGAGTTAGTAACTCTTTGCGTTGTTTATCGCCTTGTTCAAGCGCTTTAAACTGCTCATTAATACGCGTTAGCATGGCTTGAATACTTCGCCCTAAACTATGCACTTCGTTACTTTTTTGCGTTGAATAGTTACTTAGCTTGGTGTCGGTAAGGCTGTAGTTAGCGGCTTCAATATTACTAACATCGCGTGCTAAGCGCTGAATTGGGTTGGTAAAAAAACGTAGTAAAATTAGCATCGCAATAAATAAAAATGCGAGTGCAGAGCCAAGCCATAAAGCAGCTAGCCATAACTTATCATTATTTTTTACAGTGCTTAGTGAGGTATCGTAAGCCTCACCACCAATAATTACATATAAATAACCTTGTAGCTTATCTTGATTAAATACTGGCGCGGCTGAAAATATTTTTTGTTGCTCTTTATTACGAGGATTATCACCATAAATAGGTGCAGCGCTTGGGTCGTTAATCAGCCTTTTTAAAGGCGTTAAACTAATATGCGTGCGTTTAACTTTACCCGGCTTTGCTGAGTAAGTAAGAATTTTTCCGGTTTCGTCTACAAAATAAAATTCAAACGCAGGACCTAATAACATTAAGGTATGAAAGAGGTTTTCAAGCGCTTTATAGTCGTAAACACCTTCTTTTATTAGTGGGTTATCTTGTACTAAATGTTCCGCTAACGCTAAGTGCAGATTTTGTTCGGCGTGGTGTTTTGAAGTCAGTTCTAATTGCTTGCTCCAGCCGTAAACTAGGGCGCAAATAAAACAAAAAATCACGACTAGCGATATAGCTAATTTTTGATACAAAGATAATTTCATAATAGGTGTCTTAATTGAGTTGGCTAGGGTTTAGTTTGTAACCAACACCCCAAACTGTTTCGATGATAGGCGCTTGTTGGTGTTCTTCTAGCTTGGCACGTAAGCGGTTTATATGTGAATTAACCGTGTGCTCGTAGCCACTGTGTTGGTAACCCCATACTTTATCGAGTAACTGCTGGCGGCTAAAAACATGATTAGGATGGCGTGCAAAGTAAACGAGTAAATCAAATTCGGTGGCGGTAAGGTTGAGGGCTTGCTTGCCTAAATACACTTGGTGCGAACTAAATTCTATATTGAGTGAGCCTACATTTAGTGTTTGTTCGCTATCAACGGGGGAGTTGTCGTTGTTTTGGCTAGCGAGTAGTTGTGCTCTGTGGCGTAATTGGGTTTTTACTCTGGCTTGTAATTCGCGTGCAAAAAAGGGTTTACAAATATAATCGTCGGCGCCCATTTCAAGGCCAATAACTCTGTCCATATCGCTACTAAGCGCGGTGAGTAAAATAACGGAGGTAGTAGGGTAATGCTCTTTTATTTTTCGGCATAAGCTTAAACCATCCATTTGGGGTAAGTTTATATCGAGTAAAATAAGTCCGTAGGGATGCTTAGCTATTTTTTTTAAGGCAAGTTCTGCGCTTACAACATGATCAACATGTAAGTTAAGCGACGTTAGCTGCGTGGTAATTAACTTACCTATTTCTCTGTCATCTTCTACTACTAATATTTTTTCGTGACGCATGTATTACCTCGTAAAAAGGGGGGCATCCGTGCTCCCTTACTTCCCCATTACAAGCTGGAACGTTACTGCGTGCGCGTAATTACTATTTTCGATACTGGGTTATCAAACTTATGTTCAACACCAAGTGCTGATGTAGATAATCCATCTTGATTTGAAACAATGCCTGGATGCATCGTTATTATATCGGCTGTATCGTCACGTATTTCGTTGAACCCTTCACCGCTAGCGGCAGGACCTGGCACAGTTTCAGCTGTTTCTGTATTTGCTTCCGTACCCGCATCATAAGCAGTCGTAGTGCGTGATAACGAACCGCCAACTTCTAATGTTGATACATCTAAAGAACTAAGACCGGTAAAAGCATCATTTGTATTCCCAAGCATGGCAGCAAATGACAAATTAAGCGTTTCTTGCTCTTCAACAGTAATTATTACTGTGGTGGTTTCACCAGGGCCAATAGCGCCTTCAGCTGAAACTGCAGCAAGTGCACTTTCGTAGCTGAGGTATTCTTCGTTTGCACCGCTTTCTGCAAGCATTTCTAAACCAACAGAAGCTGTGGTACCGAATGACCAAGGTGCTTCATCTTCAAAAGCAATGACAGAGAGTGGTGACAAAGGCTGTCCTGCAGTTAAGTTACTAAAAGTAATAGTAAACTCACTGATCACAGGTTCTACAACAATTGGCTCAACAACGACCGGCTCTTCAACAACTGGGTCGTTATCATTATCGCTACACGCTGCAAGTGTGGTTGCAAGTGCAAGCACTAGTAGACTTTTTTTAAGGTTGTTAGCAGATGACATAATCATGCTCCTACTTAACTGTAACGGTTAATTGCGCTACTGGGTTTAACCATCTGTGTACTGTATTACTTAAATCGCTATTTCCCGCTTCTAAATCGTCATCACCTAAGCTACCTGGGTGAATATGGATGCTTGTATTTGTATCACCACTTAATATACCTGTACCGCCAGTGCCAGCGTCGCCACCTGGAGCCGCAGGAATACCCGGAGTACCTGGAGCGCCAGAGCCTTCAACTACAAGCTCATTGTTTTGTTCTGTGCCTGCATCGTAAGCATTTAAATTAATTGTGTAAG
This sequence comes from Pseudoalteromonas sp. BSi20429, assembly GCF_000238895.1. NCBI lineage: Bacteria > Pseudomonadati > Pseudomonadota > Gammaproteobacteria > Alteromonadales > Pseudoalteromonadaceae > Pseudoalteromonas > Pseudoalteromonas sp. BSi20429. Next base: position 59,978 of record NZ_BADV01000012.1, read on the forward strand.
TACCCGCTTCTGTTGGGATTTTCCAGCTGTTTAAGCCTACAAAGCCATCATTAGTTGGTAGCATCATTGCAGTTAAAGATAGGTACTCGTTACCGTCGGTAGTGGTAAGTGTTGCCGTTGTAGATGCGGCTGGTGCAAGTAAGCCTTCAGCTGGATTTGCAGCCATATCACTGCCCGCTGCAGTTGCTTGTGCAACTAGCTCTGCAATATTGCCGCCTTCAGCCATTGTTTGTAATGCTGTAGATGCTTGCGTTGCTACTTCAAATAGTGTGTCTTCGCTGTTGTGTGCTGTAATTAACAGTGGAGTGAAGTGAATACCCTTGGTTAGGTTAGTAACTTTTAGGTCTAATTCTGCGGCCATAGTCGATTGGCTAGCTGCCGCTAAAAGAATTGCAATTGTTAATGTAGAAGTTTTCATTATTATTCCTGTAAGTGATGATTCGAGTTAAGTATTGAATAATCGTCTCCAGAAACTCTCACAAACTTATCACTTTTTTATCACAAGACTTTACGCTGTGATTTTTAAATACAAATACGTTGGTTGATTTGTAGACATTTGTTTAGTTAAGAGGCAACATACATAAAACAAAAAGGAGAGTGTTATGGAAGAAAATCAACAGGTTGAACCAGTTAATAAAGATGACCGTATGTGGGCTATGTTATGCCATTTGAGTGCGCTTGCCGGATTTATTGTGCCGTTTGGCTCAATAATTGGGCCATTAATTGTGTGGTTAATTAAAAGAGATGAGATGCCAGTTGTTGACGTGCACGGTAAAAAGGCGCTTAACTTTCAAATAACGATGGCAATTGCATATGTAGTTTGTTTTTTACTGATGTTTGTAGCAGTAGGCTTAATATTACTACCTATAGTGGCAATTTTTGGGTTTGTAATGGTTGTAATGGCAAGTATTAAAGCTAATGAAGGTAAAGAGTTTAATTACCCGTTTAGTTTAAATTTGATAAAATAAACACACAGTTTATTTTTATACCAATTGCATTAAATTAGTGATCTATTATAGCGATAAGAAAATAGCTCAATAACAAGGCTAAAATTATGATACATAGTTGTTCTATATGAATAATTTTTAACGTAGTTAGTGAGTTATTTAATACGCTAGAATGATCATGCTTTTAATAAAATTGGTATTATAAACCCAGCTATAGGCTGGGTTTTTACGTTTAGCCATAAGGGCATTATGCTTTATCTCACGTTATTTATTAGCGCATTTATATCTGCCACATTACTGCCTAGCTCTTCTGAGGTGATAATGGTGGGGATGATTGCCCAAGGTAAAGTTAATTTATGGCTTATGTGGTGCGTAGCAACACTTGGAAATGTATTGGGAAGCTGCGTTAATTACTGGTTAGGCACGCAGGTACTGCGTTTTAAAGATAAAAAATGGTTTCCGGTATCGCAAAAAGGGCTTGATAGCGCACAAAAGCAATTTAATAAATACGGTGTGTATAGTTTGTTGTTTGCTTGGCTGCCAGTAGTAGGCGATCCGCTAACTGTAATTGGGGGGATATTTAAAGTACGCTTTAGTATGTTTTTATTACTAGTAACACTAGGCAAAGGCGCGCGCTATTTAGCGGTTATCGCCCTTACCGTAGGATTCGAAAAGCTTTTTTAAATAAGTTTTTTAAGACCTTATTTAGCCCAATCAAGCGTTAACGACACCGAGTCGGCAAAACGCAGTGCATGCGGTTTATCAACACGTGCTTTAGCGTAATGAACACTTGGGTGTGAGTGACAAACCGCAAGAATTTCAGCCACTAATTTTTCGAGCAGTAAAAAGTGGCCTTGCTCTACTAAGCTAATTACTTCTTTGGTGATCACTTTATAATTAAGTGCTTGGTCAACTTCATCCGTTTTACATGCGTCATCAGCAGGGTAGTGAATCTCTAGGTTGATCACTACATCTTGCTTTTTTTCACGCTCATCGGGGTTAAAGCCAATAAACGTGCGCAGGCGCAAATTAGTAACGTTAATAATTGCATTAGCCATAGGGTTAACCTTTTATAAGCTGCAAAAATTCGTTGCGTGTTTTAGGGTCGCTTCTAAAGTTACCTAACATTACTGATGTACGCATGCTTGAATTTTGCTTTTCTACACCACGCATCATCATACACATGTGTTTTGCTTCAACAATAACGCCCACACCTTTAGCGCCAGTAACTTCTTCAACTGCTTTAGCGATTTGATGCGTTAGCTGTTCTTGAATTTGAAAACGGCGTGAAAACATATCAACAATACGTGCAAATTTAGACAAGCCCAATACTTTACCGTTTGGAATATAAGCAATATGGCAACGGCCAATAAAAGGTAGTAAATGATGCTCACACATAGAGTAAAGCTCTATGTCTTGCACTAACACCATGTCGTCAGCGTCAGATGTAAATACCGCTTTATTAGTTATTTCATCAAGCGTTTGACGATATCCTTGCGTTAAATATTCCATTGCTTTTGCAGCACGTTTTGGCGTATCAAGTAAGCCTTCGCGGTTAGCATCTTCGCCTACTGCGGTGATGATTTTTTCGTAACTTTCTTTTAATTCATTGTGCATAAATATCTCAGTTTATTTATATTTACTTTAAATGACGGCCGCCATCAACAGGCAAAGAGCGCCCTGTGATGTAGTGGCTTTGTAATAGTAAATCAATGCTATTGATAATTTCTTGGCATCCGGGTTCAATGCCCATTAATGATTTTTTAAGGGTCTTAGCTCGATATTGCTCATCGTCATGTTCATTAAAAATAATGAGTGATGGAGCAACCGAGTTCACTTTTATGTTTGGCGCATATTTAGCGCTAAACGATTTAGTTAAGTTATCGAGAGCTGCTTTACTTGCTGCATAAGCTAAGTGTTTAGGGCTGCCTGTTTCAACTACATAATCAGTAAGGTGAATTATATCAGCAGGTACTTTTTCACTTTGCTGATAGTTTATAAGCAGCTCAGCGCACATTAAATTAATTAAATACGGTGTTTTGGCGTGTATACGCATCATATTATCGAACAGTACTGCAAAGTCAGGATTGTTAGCTTCGCAGTCCCAGCTTGATGCATTGTGAACAATAGCGCGCAGCGATGTTGTATGCTCTTTAAGCGTATTTATAAATGCACTTATACCGTCATCGGTACTAAAATCGGCATAAATACATACAGCGCCTAGTTGCTCTAATTTATCAACAGCGTTGTGGCGAGTACGATACGTAATAATAACAGCCTGCCCTTGGGCTATATAATGCTGAGCGAGCGCTAAACCAATACGTTGGCCTGCGCCGGTAATTAAGATGGGCGATGTCATATAAGGCAGTGTTCTCTTTGGCGGGTAACTTATACCAATATTGTTAAAACATGATCGATCTATCGCTACTTTCTTAGGGCTATAATAGATCACTAATTTAACGCAATTGGTATTATAAAATTTAAAGCGTTAATTTATTAAAATATACGCAGTTTCTTAATCTGTCGATCAAAAAAGCAATTAATCCTCAAAGGCGTTAATTGCTTTATTTTATTTACTAAAACATTAATCGTAAATTGTCGGAATTGGTTGGCGCTTATGTTGTGTACGCATGTAAATACTTACAAGCTTTTGTTCAACGTCTTTAGAAACAGATTTACCTTCTAAAAAGTCATCAATTTGCTCATAACTCAAATCAAGTGCTTCTTCATCGGTAAGCCCCGGGCGATCGCTTTCTAAATCAGCTGTAGGTGCTTTATCTACTAATAAAGCTGGGGCACCGAGTGCAGTAGCAAGTGCACGCACTTGGCGTTTTGATAAACCAAATAGCGGAGCTAAATCGCACGCGCCGTCACCAAATTTAGTATAAAAACCAGTAATGTTTTCAGCACTATGATCGGTACCCACTACTAAGCCTTGGCAAAAGCCTGCAATTTCGTACTGAGCAACCATACGTTGGCGTGCTTTAACATTACCTTTAATAAAATCTATCTGAGCTTGCTCAGGCAGTGCTTCACCACAGCCAACTACAGCAGCTATCGCTTGCTCATGCAATGCATCAGCCGCAGGTTGTACGTTTACGGTCATACGTTTACTTGGCTGGATAAAATCAACCGCCATTTGCGCTTCGTCTTCATCGGCTTGTACGCCATAAGGTAAGCGCACAGCAATAAATTGGTATTTGTTAGTATCGTGTTCTTTATTTAGCTCGTTTACGGCAAGTTGACATAAGCGGCCGCAAGTTGATGAGTCAACACCACCACTAATACCCAATATTAGTGATCGTGAGTGAGCTGCTACTAAACGTGCTTTAATAAAAGCAACCCGGCGAGTTATCTCAGCATTTACATCAATAGTTGGCTGAACCTTCATTTCAGCCATAATTTCGGCGCGCATTGCCAGCTCCTTATAAAATTTAATATGTGATACGCAATAAACTTATTATGTGATTTAGTCTTAATTAATTAAAGTTTTAAATGAGCTTTTATTTTGCGAAGCTCTACTTTTAATTCTTCTACTTCTGCCAGTAAATCACTTAATTCTTTATCTTTAATTACTTCGCTTGGTAGAGCAACAAAGGCATCGGCGGGATTATTTTGTTGTTCGCCAAATAAATGAATGTATCGGCTGTCGCGTTTACCTGCTTCTCGTTCTAATTTACGGGCGTAATCGCTTTCAATCAGTTTATTGAGCGCTGTTTCTACTTCATTTACGTTATTAAAATCAGCAAGCCTAGCACTGCGAGTTCTTAATTCACCTGGGGTTTGGGCACCACGTAAAAGTAATAAACAAACAATGGCACGTTGCTGAGCAGAAAATTGCAGATTACTAAACTCAGTGTTGCAAAAGCGGTGGTCGTATTTATTTACGCGACCAGAAAGCCCTTCATCTATAGTTACCAAACGCATGTCTATTAGTTCATCAAGTGCGTTTTGCACGTCACTATCTGTAAGATTTAACACAGGATCGCGATTAGACTTTTGATTACATGCGTTCACTAGAGCGTTTAACGATAGCGGATAATGTTCTGGCGTTGTGCTTTGTTTTTCTAGTAAGCAACCAAGAATACGTTGTTGATTTGCTGATAACTGCATAAATAATCTCAAATTAGTAAGCGTATTTTATTAGCTTACACCTTTATTGGATACCAAGCCATTGCTGGAGTTTAGGTTTTAGAGCGGCTAAATCGAGCGGCTTACTTAAATAGTCGTTCATGCCTGCTGCTAGGCATTTTTCTTTATCGCCCTGCATGGCATTGGCTGTAAGTGCAATAATAGTAATATTTTCATTACCCTTACCTGCATCGCCTTCTCTAATGGCTTTAGTGGCTTGGTAGCCATCCATTTCAGGCATTTGGCAATCCATTAAAACTAGTTTATATGGCTTACCTTGTTTTGCATTGAGTTTTACAATTGCCTCAAGCCCATTTTCAGCAATATCAAAAGTCACACCTGCTTGCTTTAATAGCGCCGAGGCAACTACTTGGTTTATTTTATTGTCTTCAACGAGCAGTAGTTGTGGCTCTGATGAATCGAGTACTGGTGCTTTAGTTAGTTTATTTTGTAGTTGTGCTTGTTGCTGCTGTTGTTCAATGTATTTATCGTTAGTGAGTGAGTCAAACAAATCAGAAGGTGTGAGTGGTTTGAAAATCATACAGTCGACTTCCATACCTACTTTAGACTCCTCTGGTGAATAACTCATTGGCGCCATAAGAACTAACTTGCAACTATGCATATTTATAAAGTTTTTAAGCGCAGTTATATGCGTTTGCGGCGCTTTTTCAAAAAAGTAGTAATCAACTAAAATAGCTTCAGGGTGGGTGGTTACATTATTTAAATAATCATCAACCTCAAGATAGTCATGTATGCAATTAACCTTTGCACCCCATACCGTGAGTTGTTTGCTGGCTGTATTTGCATTTAACGAGCACTCATCAATAATTAAAATATGTTTGTTTTTAATTAAATGACTCGGTAAATCTTGTTCTTTACTTAAGCGAGGCTGTATTTGTATTGTGAAAGAAAATGTACTTCCTTCACCTTGCATGCTGTTTACACTTACTTCACCGTTCATCAGCTCACACAGTTGTTTTACTATGGCAAGGCCAAGCCCTGTGCCCCCAAACTGGCGTGTAGTTGAGGTATCTGCTTGTGTGAATGAGTCAAATAACGACGCTTGTTTTTTAGGGTCAATACCAATGCCAGTATCAATAATCGAACATTGTAGGAACGAGCCATCCGTTGTTTCATCCACTTTGGCGGTAATAACTACTTCGCCATCAATAGTAAATTTAACGGCGTTGCCAATTAAGTTATTCAAAATTTGGCGTAAGCGGTTCGGATCACTAATTATTTCGCTAACTGTAATTTGAGTGGCATCTAAAATAAGTTTTGTATTGTTTTGCTCTACTTTTAAAGCAAACGACTCAACCACTTCTCCTAATAACCGAGGTAGGTTAAATTGCACGTTTTCAATATCGAGCTTACCGGCTTCAATTTTAGAAAAGTCTAATATGTCGTTAATTATATTAAGTAAAGATTGAGCTGATGACTGAGCAAGTTCAATATGATGCTTTTGCTGTAGGTCTAGTTGCGTTTGCTTAATTATATTAAGCATGCCTAAAACACCATTCATTGGTGTGCGAATTTCGTGGCTCATACTTGCTAAAAATTCACTTTTAGCTTCAACAGCTTGTTCTGCAGTTTCTTTGGCGGCAACCAGCTTTTGTTCAGTTTCAATTCGTTGCTGGCTCGAGTGCAAGCTGCCTATTAACGCTGCAACGGCAATTAAAAAGCTTTCTTCGTTTTTAGACCAGTGGCGCTTGGATTGACATTGCTCGGCGCAAACAACGCCTATAGCACCACTTCCCGCAGGAATAATTATGCACAGCATTGATTTAATCTCGAGTGGCATTAAATACTGCTCTTTAATTGGTGCGAGTATTGGGTGTTCTAGTGCATCGGGTGCATTAAATACTGCTTGATGATCTATTGCATTAAAAAAGCCGGGGTTGTTTTTTCTTAGCCAAATAGAGTCAATTTTGTCACTAGACGAATGTTTGCTATGTATGGCAAAGGGGCTTAGTTGAGACTTGTCTTCATTAAAAAACCAAATACTGGCACGTTTAATATCGAATGCTTGGCAGATTGCTTCAGTGATAATATCTTTCGATTGGCTAAGTTGCCCATTTAATATTAATTTATTAACGGTAAGAGAAGCTAAAATTTCGTTATGTAATGCGGTTTTATTATTTTCTAATTCAATTTTTTTACGGGTATCAATATTCTGTAGTGAGCCAAAAATGCGTGTGCATCGTCCATTCTTTCGTTCTGCTTCACCATGTACGAGTACCCAAACAGATTCACCTTCTGCATCCATTACTTCTAATTCAACTTCGTAGCTTTCACCATATTTTATGGCTCGTTCAATTAAAGGTTTAATTGTTTCTCTGCTAGTGCCTTTTCTAAAGTAGTTTAAATCTTTAGGCCATTCTGGTTGGTTATTTAATGGGTATTTAAATAGTTTTTTGGTCATATCAGACCAATACACTTGTTTAGTTTCTAAGTTAAATGACCATGCGCCTATTTGAGCTAGATCACTCATTGCTTCAAGCATTTTTTCGTTTTGTTGCTGACGATTAAGCATTTTCAAAAAGAATAAAAAGGCCCAAATTAATAATCCGCAAATAATAATAATCGATAACCGAAGTGGCCATATTGATGAAATAGGAGGGCTCCAACCGATTTTTGGCGCTACATATAACTGCCAGCTGCCGCCTTGAAAATTTAGAGTGAACTCAAGAGGATCTTGCTGAATAATATTTTGATTGCCGAAAAAAAACTCGCCTTTTTTACCTAAACCATTACGCCCTTGAATGGCAACGTTGTACTGTTTTTCTAATTCGTAAACACCAGAGTTGATATAAACCTTGTCAATATCGAGTACAACCGACAACAACCCCCAAAACTCATTATTAGGAGGGGTATACACCGGAACCCTGGCGATTAATGCTTCCCCCCCCTGAACTAATGTTAGCGGTCCTGCCATAATAATTGTGTTGGTATCGCGGGCTCTAAGTGCATCAGTACGCTGATTTTTATTATCTAAAAAATTAAGGCCAATTGCTTTTTCGTTCCCTTTTAAAGGATAGGTCATTTGAATGACCATATTGGGAGCGCCACCAATATTACGAAGTTCATTTGATGTATCAAAAAGAGGGGCTGCGATTTGTTCAAAGCGTTCTTGTTCTAAACCCGGTTCTGCGGCAACGGCAACACCTAAACCCCGTACTAGTTGAATATTAGAAACTAAGGTTGATTCGAGTTGAGCTCTATAAGTACTTACTTCTGAAAGAATTTGTAGGCGGTGAGCATCTTTTACACGATTATAGTTAATACGATCAAGAACAACACCAACTAGTACAGTTAGCGTAAGCGATAACCAAAAGGTCAGCTTAAAGTTATGAACATTCGTTTTTTTGTTATTACTAGACGGTGGCATTAGCTACATCGTGGCGTTAATTTAGGCAAATTAACTATAGCTAATTTATGACATAAATGAAAACGGCGCATTAACAAATGCGCCGTTTATTTTTTATAATTAGTAGTTTAGCGAGTTACGAATCGCTAACTTCACGCGCCCAATGATTTTGCTTTGCTACGTGTAGCTTGCGGTAACCATCAAGTAGTGCCGCATGCTTTTTAAAGCCTTCAAGCGATAAACCTGGAAAAGTTAAACCGTTAAACTGCTTTTTACCTTCGGCAATTTCTATAGCCAGCGCTACATTATTAGCACCAAACATTAAGCCTAATGCATCTTGGTAATCAGCGTATTCGCGCTCGTCATCGTATTTAATTTCAAGAATCGCTTTTAAACAGCGGAAGTGGCGCATTGCATCTTCGTTTACTTGGCCCGTATGAAGTATCCAATCAACCCAATCAATGGCTTCTTCGCTGCCTGCGGCTAAGCATAGGTGCGCTTTAAGCTCACCTATACGCAGTGTGTGCCATGGTGTGTCGGCATCAGTTGCTAAGCCAATAAATTCTGCGGCGCGGATAATATCGCTATGACCGGCTTCTTCTAGGCTGTCGTAAATTTCCATCCATTGCTCTGCATCGTACTGATCAAGCGATAGGAATGCTTCGCGAAATTTTGCGCCTTCGTTGTTGTTGCGCCAAATAAGCTCATCAACTGGATAAATGTCTGACATGCCCGGTACTAAAATACGACATGCGTATACGTTTAGGTGCGTGTAATCCATGATGTAGATATCGTGATCCATGCTGTGAATCAGGTCAGTACAGAAGTTATATTCTTGCTCTGTTGTGCCGCTAAAGTCCCAGTGTACAAATTCAAAGTCAGGTTTTGCACGGAAGAAATCATGCGAAATCAAACCGCTTGAATCAATAAAGTGCAGTTCAATGTTTTCTGGTGTTGCTACTTCATCGTTATCAAATGTTGCAGGTTGGAATACATCTAGTTGATCTAAACGACGACCTTGTAGTAACTCGGTAACGGTACGCTCAAGCGCTACTTCAAATGAAGGGTGAGCACCAAAAGAGGCAAATACAGAACCATCAGTTGGGTTAATAAGCGTTACGCTCATTACTGGGTAAATTCCCCCAAGTGATGCATCGGCAATACGTAAATGAAAGCCATGGCTGCGAAGCTCTTCACACGCTTCGTGAATTTTAGGATATTGCTTAACAACATCTTCAGGCACGATTGGTAAACAAATGCCTTCGGCGATGATGCGGTTTTTAATCGCGCGCTCAAATACTTCTGATAAACCTTGTACGCGAGCTTCAAACTTCGTGTTACCTGCGCTCATACCGTTCGATACAAAAATATTACCAATAACGTTTACCGGAATGTATACGTCTTGGTTATCGCGTTGGCGAGTGTAGGGCAGGGTACAAATGCCACGATCAATATTGCCAGAGTTAAAATCAAAAAGGTGTGATGCGGTAAGTTCGCGCTCTGGGTCAAAGTAATCCCATAAGCTTTCATCCATAATACCTTGTGGTACTTCGTCGCCTTCAACTTTAAACCATTTTTCGGTTGGGTAATGAGTAAACTCGCCATTGGCAAATTCTTCACCTAGATAAAAGTCTGCAAAAAAGTAGTTACAGCTTAAACGCTCAAAGTATTCACCGAGTGCTGAGGCAATAGAGGCTTTGTCGGTTGCGCCTTTACCATTGGTAAACATAACACCGCAGTCACTGTCTTTTATATGAACCGAATAACAGTTAGCTACAGGGTTAAGCCAAAGCGCTTCTTCAACATTAATGTGTAGGGCTTCAAGCTTGTTTTGCATGGTAGAGATTGACGATTCTAGGTCGCGGTCTTTACCTTTGATAAATGTTTTTTCAGTCATATTGATCTCAACTAGTTCTGCACGATGTGTGGAGCTGACATTATCGTGGATTTTGATGTTTATTTCACCCTTTGCGAGCAAGAACATTATTATTTAATAAAACTGTGGTTATTATATGTGCTTAACGCTTGGTCAAAACGTGCAAAGGAAAGGTTGATGTTTAAAGTAATCAAACGCTTGTTATTATTAATTGTGATTTTAGGGCTGGCAAGTACCGCCGTTGTTTATGGTGTACTTAGTTTAAGTTTACCTGTCCTTGATGGAAACGGACGTAGTAACGCGGTAGTAGAGCCCGTAAAAATTTCGCGCGATGCACTAGGGCAAGCAGTAATAAACGCCAATAGCCGAAACGACGCTGCCTATGGTTTAGGTTATGCGCATGGGCAAGACCGCTTTTTTCAAATGGATTTACTAAGACGTAATGCCGCAGGCGAGCTAAGTGAGTTATTTGGCGAAGCCGCGTTGGGGCTCGATAAAAAGATGCGTTTTCATCAATTGCGTAAACGCAGCCAAATTATTTTACAAACGCTGCCTGAGACCGATAAGCAATTACTTAAACGTTACGCTCAAGGTGTAAACGAAGGTTTAGCGCAAGTAGGGTATTCAAGCTTTGAATATTTACTAACCGGTGCAACACAAAAGCCATGGCAAAGCGAAGACAGCCTACTTGTGATATTTAGCATGTACCTTGATTTACAAAGCGCGACATTTGAACGTGACCAAGCACTCATTCAAATTGAGCAAGCGTACACAAAGCAAATGGTTGATTTTTTAACGCAACCGAGTAAGTACCAAGCCGCACTTAATGGCAGTAAATTAGCGCCTTATAGCGGCGGTATACCTACTTTGCCCACTCAAACAGAGCATACAGTTAAAAGTATTGAAGCCAACCAAGAGCGCGGCAGTAATAACTGGGCTGTTACGGGAACGCTAACTAAAACAGGCGCTGGTATGGTGTCGGATGATATGCATTTATCGATGGCAGTACCTGTAATTTGGTACAGAGCTCAGCTAAATTATATACAAAATGGAAAACCTGCTCAGGTAACCGGTGTATCGCTGCCCGGAGCTCCGGCAATTGTTGTTGGCACTAACAACAATGTTGCATGGGGATTTACTAACGGTTATTTAGATACAGCCGATTGGATTGCATTAAACGATGATAGTAAAACATGGCAAGTAGATGAACCTATTGCATTACCCGATGGGGAGGTTGAAAACTATTCATTACTACTCAGCGAATATGGCCCTGTAAAATACATTAACGAAAAACCTTATGCATTGAGCTGGGCTGCACATCAGCCTTACGCCGTTAATATGCAACTATTAAAGTTAGAGCAAGCCAAAACAGTAGATGATGCACTTGCCGTAGCAAGCGATGTAGGAATACCTGTGCAAAACCTAATGGTGGTAGACAGCCTTGGTAACGCAGCGTGGAAAAATATGGGCGGTATACCGGCGCGTAAAACGCCAAGTGAGCTTGGCGTAAATGCCGATGACTACTCAGCGCTTTGGCAGCAAACCGAATTAGAACGTCCCTTTATTAAAAACCCACAAAGCGGCAGATTATGGACTGGTAATTCTCGCGTGGTATCGGCTGAAGATAACGCGCGTTTTGGCAATGGTGGCTATGCACTCGGTGCACGTTCGAGTCAAATTCGCGATAGATTATTTGAAAAACAAACATTTGCAGAGAGCGACTTTTACGCACTACAGCTCGATAATCAAGCTCGCTTTTTAATGCCTTGGCATGCTCTGCTATTAAAGCAATTAAAAGCCGATCAAACCAAAAATCAGCAATATATAACAGCGCTCGAAGATTGGCAGCAATGTGCGTGTTCAACCTCCATAGGGTATACCTTAGTTAAGCGCTACCGCGATGAAGTGATTAATATTTTATTTAGTAATATTGAAAGCCAATTAAATAAACAACAAGGCACACTTAAATACGTAAAACGAGATTTAGAGCCCGCAGTATGGCAGCTTATTAATAACAAACCCGATACGTGGATAAACCCGCAATTTAAAAGCTGGGATGCACAATTACACGGTGCATTTAACCAAACTATTACTAAGCTTACAGAACAATTTGGCAATAACGTACAAAGCTGGCAGTGGGGCAAGGTAAATGAGTTAGTGATAGAGCATCCATTTGCAAAGCAAATGCCGTTACTTGCTAAGTTATTAAATATGCCTACAGCTACGGGTTTTGGTGATAGTTACATGCCTGCTGTACAAGGGCGTAGTTTTGGCGCATCGCAACGCTTTATTGCTCAACCTGGGCATTTAGAGCATGCAATTATGGCTATTCCTGGTGGGCAATCGGGGCATCCATTATCTGAATTTTATAGAGCGGGTTTTAGTGATTACGTAGAGGGTAAACATACACCTTTATTGCCGCAAACACTTATGCATCAAATAGTCATAAGTCCTATTAAATAACGTTTAAGTGATAAGTGAGTGAGCTTAAATAGTGATAAAAACGTTCTATATTTATTAATTCATACAACAGAGAACAAAAATGAAAAAAATACTACCCGCATTAATAACAGGTTTATTACTAAGTACAGCAGCGCAAGCCGACGAGGGACCAGTAACAGCACAAAAGCTAAGTGAGCATGTATACGTATTATTTGGGCAAGGCGGTAATATTGCAGCAAGTGTAGGTGATGATGGCATTTATATTATTGATGATCAGTTTGCCAAGTTATCAGACGATATTAAAAAAACGATTAGCGATTTAAAACCAGGCAGTGCAGAGTTTGTTATTAATACGCATCATCATGGCGATCATACCGGTGGCAACGAAAACTTTGCTAAAGCGGGTGCGCACGTTATAGCACACGACAATGTACATAAACGTTTAGAAGAGCAGCATGGCGAAGGGTCAGACTTTTTACCGCGCATTAGTTTTGGTCACGATTTAAAACTGCATTTTAATAATGAACATGCCCATGTAGTGCATTACGAACATGCACATACCGATGGAGACTCGGTTGTCTTTTTTAGTAACGACAACATAGTGCACATGGGCGATATTTACTTTAATTTTGGCAGCTTACCGTTTGTTGATGTAGATAGTGGCGGTAGCGTTGATGGTATTTTAGCGGCAGTAGACGATGTAGTTAAACAAATTGACGACAACACTAAAGTAATACCAGGACACGGTAAGGTAAGTGACCGTTCAGGACTGATAGCGTATGGTAAACTAGTTCAAAACGCGAAAGATGTGATGCTAAAAGCAATGCAAAATAATGCAAGCTTAGAGCAAGTACTTAAAGCCGATCCATTGGCAGAACTTGGTCTTGAATACGCAGGCTGGTTACCAAAAGAGAAAGTAACCACACTCTTTTATCGCAGTTTAAAGTAGTACATCTAAAGTAAAAAACATGATACAAAGCTGAGTGTATTCTTGATTTAATCGAGCGTGCATTCGGCTTTTATTTTCTTATGCCTAAAGGAGTTGTGTATGTCGGCAGAAAAAACCCATCTTGAAATTTGTAACTTAACCAGAGAGCAATATCCGCAAATTAAAACCTTGATGGATCAAGCGTATCCCGACTTAGGTGGTGCGTGGCCAAGTCATACCATTTTTAGATTAATAGACCAATTTCCTGAAGGGCAAATCGGTATTGTAGATGACGGCGTGCTGGTGGGCTTAGCGCTGAGCGTACAAGTTGATTACACACGTTTTTCAAACCCGCATACATACGAAGATATTGCAGATGGTCACGACCGTGTATTTAGCGATACCGATGGCGATGCGCTATATGGCTTAGATGTGGCCATTAGCGAAACTCACAGAGGCATGCGCTTAGGTCGTCGCCTTTATGATGCCCGTAAAGAACTGTGCCGCCAATATAACCTACGCGCTATTTTAGCGGGTGGACGTATTCCGCGTTATTACAATCACAGTAATGAAATGACGCCAATGGAATACATTGCAAAAGTAGATCAGAGAGAGCTATACGATCCTATTTTAAGCTTTCAGTTATCTAACGATTTTCAGGTAAAGCGTTTACTTAAAAAGTACCTACCGGAGGATCAAGAGTCAGTTGGTTACGCCACTTTACTTGAGTGGAATAACATTATGTATGAACCAACCGATACGGTACTCGAGTCAACTAAATCAATCGTGCGTGTAGGTGCTGTGCAATGGCAAATGCGTTGTGTTGAATCGGTTGAAGAAATGCTAAAGCAGGTTGAATACTTTGTAGATACCGTATCTGACTACAAAAGCGACTTTATACTATTCCCTGAATTTTTTAACGCGCCATTAATGGGCTTAGGAAATCAAAGCAACCAAACTGAAGCGATTCGTTATTTAGCGGAATATACCGAAACGTTTAAAAACGCGATGTCGCGTATGGCAATAGAATACAACGCCAATATTATTACCGGCTCTATGCCGCTTGCCGAAGACGATAAAATTTATAACGTAAGTTATTTATGCCACCGCAGCGGTAAAATAGACGAGCAACGTAAAATACATATTACCCCGCATGAACAAAACGATTGGGTTATTCAAGGCGGCGACAAAATTGCTGTATTTGAAACCGATGCTGGGCGTGTAGGTATTCAAATTTGTTATGACGTAGAGTTTCCTGAGCTTTCACGCATATTAGCAAAACAAGGGTTAGATATTTTGTTTGTCCCATTTTGGACCGACACTAAAAACAGCTACTTACGTGTGCGCCATTGTGCACAAGCGCGTGCAATAGAAAACGAATGTTATGTGGTTATTGCAGGCTCGGTAGGTAACTTACCACAAGTAGAAAGCCTTGATGTGCAGTACTCACAATCGGCTGTGTTAACGCCATCGGACTTTTCGTTCCCGCACGATGCAACACTTAACGAAGCCACACCTAATACAGAAATGCTGTTATTTAGTGACCTTGATATGGATAAGCTTAAAATCCTTCATAGCGAAGGCACAGTGCGTAACTTAAAAGATCGCCGCGAAGATTTATATGAAGTTATATTGAAAAAGAGAGATGTTTAATGGCGTGGATTTATTTGGTTATTGCCGGTTTACTTGAAATTGGCTGGCCGATAGGTTTAAAAATTTCGCAAAACTCAGATACTCGCTGGCAGGGCATCGCAATAGCGGTGGCATTTTTAGTCGCTAGTGGTTTTATGTTGTGGCTTGCTCAAAGGCAAATATCAATGGGCACCTCATACGCGGTGTGGACAGGTATTGGCGCTGCTGGTACGTTTTTAGTCGGTATATTGTTTTATAACGATGCAGCTACATTTGGTCGTATTGCGGGAGTATTAATGATTATTAGCGGTGTGATAACACTTAAAATAAGCTCTTAATTGGTAATTTGAATAAACGCTTAATTATGAATAGCGCAGGTATAAAAGCCTGCGCTTTTTTATGTTGCCATTAATTCGGCAACATAACCAAAACAGCGGCAATGGCTATGAGTATTAAGCCTGCAGTATCTTGTTTTTTAAGTGGCTGCTTTAACCAAAGTACGGCAATTAGCATGGTAAAAAAGACTTCAATCTGTCCAAGTGTTTTAACATAAGCAACATGTTGTAAGCTCATTGCACTAAACCAGCCAATAGAGCCGACACAACTAAAAACACTAATTGCGGCTGTAGTACCTTTGTATTGCCATAGTTTACTAAGTGTTTGCGGCTCTTTTAATAATAAATAGCCCAGTAGTATTAGTGTTTGAAAGCTAATTACAAACAGCAAAACCCAAGCGGCTGAGTGTGGGAATAATAATCCTGAGTTTAAGCTCGCTTCACGTACCCACAGTGAGGTAAGTGCAAAGCAAGTACCACAAGCAAGGCCTAGTAATGCCGTTTTAGCATTAAAGTGTTTAACGCTTGTTATGCCGCTGAGTAGCAATACGGCAATAGCGCCAAAAAACACACCAAGCCAACCGAGTAAAGAAAGTGCCGAGCCAAAAAATAATACACCTAAAATAGCAGCCACTAACGCCTCGCTTTTGGCAAGCCCAGCACCTACGGCGTAATTATTCATTTTAAATAACTTAACCATTAAACCAGTGGCAAGTATTTGCATCACACTTGCGCCTATAATAAATCCCCAAAAGGCATTATTAAACGTAGGCATGGCGGTATCTTGATATTGATAAAGGCCATATAAATACACGGCAGCAATAGGGCCTGCAATAATAAAGCGGGAGAGAGTTACGCCAGCCACACTCACATCGTTACTTAATTTACTTTGCAGGGCATTACGCCATGCTTGCATAAAGGCGGCTAAAAAAGTGAAAAATATCCAGGTCATGGTCGTCATCGTTAAAATGTAAGGCAGTAAAGTTAACAAGCTTTGTGAAGTAAAGCGATGCATTAACTATGATGTTGAATATTCATCATCTGCGACATTATGTCGCATGGGTTTGAGGATATATTTAGCTATAGTAAGCCTGATGTTATTGTTAGCCGCCAGCGTTTGTCATAAAACGTATCTGGCGGCTTTTTTATTGCGCTTATGCTAAATTATCCGAAACATCAAAAGGATAAATTATGACAACATTAGTTGTATGTGCATTACTTGCGGTATTAATGCCTTACTTTGCAAAAGTGCCGGTTGCTATAGCAATGGCAAAATTAGGTCGATACGACAATAAACATCCAAGGGCGCAACAAAAAAATTAACCGGCTTTGGTGCACGGGCGCTCGCTGCTCATCAAAACTGTTTTGAATCGCTTGCTGTTTTTGCTGTCGCTATTGCAGTTGTACTGGGCACTAACTCTGTAGGTGCAGTGACCGAAACGCTAGCGGTTACGCATATTGTGTCGCGTATTTTGTATTGCGTTTTTTACTATATGAACCTAGATATAATTCGCTCATTAGTGTGGTTTATTGGCTTGGGTACAGCCATTACCATGATTGTGGTGAGTTTGTAGGTTTATACTTTAAAACCACAAAGCAAGCAGCCTAAAAGGGCGCTTGCTTTGTAGTCTTGAAAAATCTAATAAAGTTAGTGCGATACTTTAATTCGCTCTATTAAATCGGTATTAGCAACTTCATTGTTTATTGCAAAATCGAGCTGTACAAGTACGTTTTGATAACCCATTGATGAGGGTTTGTATTGCCACTGTCTTAGCGCCTTTTTAGCTTCACGGTCAAATATGGCTTCAGGCTTTGCACTAACAACAGAAACATTAGCGGTTTCACCATTGGGAGTTATATCGTACTTTAATACAACAGAGCCGCTGATGCCTTGTTGAGCTGCTTGTATTGGATAAGCCGGTTCAATGCGTATTGTTGGTGAAATATGTTCCTCTTGCGTTTTATTTACTTCTGGTTGCTTTGCAATTGCTAATCCGCTTAGCATACTTGCGGCTACAAGTAATAAGCCACCTTTAGCAAGCTTTGAACGCTCCCCGCTGTGTTTTATATTAATTAGTCGTTGTAACATGGTTTTTTTATCTCCGTAGTGTGAATAAGCCATAATTCCTGTGGGCGCATTTGCCGCGCAGTTTATTAAGGCTTTGCTATATAAAATATGTTGTTGTGTGGTTTTATTGCTAAGTACCCGTTCATCACAAGTCAGCTCTTGTAGTCGGCGCATGCTTGCGTAACAAAACCAAGCTAGTGGGTTAAACCAAAGTAAAATAGTAGGTAGTAATATAAGTGCGTTTGTTAGGTTGTCTTTGCGTTTTATGTGTACGTTTTCGTGCTCTAAAATAAGCGCTAATGTGGCTTTATCAAACTGGGTATTGTAGTTACTCGGTAACACCAGCTTGCTGTTTAAAATACCGACAACCATTGGCGTGGCTACATGTTGGCTGGTATAAGTTTTAACATCAGCGGTAAGAGTGCCTTCAAATTGTGTTAACTCAGTTAACTGCAGGCTTTTAACAAAGCGGGTATGCGTAATAAAGCTAGCTATTAATAACCCTGCGGTAATAAGTACATATATGAGCGCCCAGCTAATACCCATTTCATGTGTAAAAGGCTGGTTAGGGGTGATTAAGTAATGGCTAATATTGCTATTTTGCAGTGGTTTAATCGCATTTGGTAAATTAGCAATAACCAATGCCGCAGGTAATAGCCATGCTAATTTATATACAAACCGCGAGCCAAGGGCTTTTAAACCAAATCGCTCGAGTAAAATAAATCCACAAAACAAAATGCTTAATAGTAATTGCTGCTCAATCAACCAATTAAAACCAGTTTGAATAACCATGTTAATCCCTTACTTTTGGTTTTTTTCCCAGTCATCTATAACTTTTTTAAGCTCGTTTATATCTTGCTGAGAAAGCTGCTCCGATTTAGCAAAACCACTTACAAGTGGCGCAATACGCCCACTAAAAAAGCGCTCAATAAAGTTTTGGCTTTCTTTTAAGGTGTAGTCGGCGCGCTCCATACACGGCATATAAATATACTGACGACCTTCTTTTTCAAATGTAAGTGCGCCTTTTTTTACTAGTCGACCTAGTAGGGTTTTAATGGTTTTTTCGTGCCATTGCTTATCGTCGCTTAAGCGCTCAATTATTTGGCTCGCGGTGGCGGGGTAGTTAATCCAAAGTGCGTCGAGCACGTCAAACTCTGCTTTTGATAACTCAATCATGCTATTGCCTACAAATGTAATCTTTAATTAAAGACTACACCTGTAATCTATAATTGCAAGTTTATTTTTTAAATTTTTGAGATGTAATTAAGTGACTTGGTATTAGACTTTTGAAATATCGTTTTTATTAATTTGTATATATTGGTTTTCAGGTAGGTTTAGTTTTGAAAGGGTGAGGTCACTAAATTGCACTCTAAATAAATCAATTACTTTATATCCGCAGTAATGCGCCATTTTACGTATTTGTCTGTTTAGCCCTTGTTTTAAAACAATACTAAACTGATTGCTGGCTATTTTATTTACTTCACAAGGCAGGGTTATGTGTTTATCAACGGGTACGCCTGCTGCCATTTTTTTACAAAAAGCATCGTCTAAAGGCTTATTTACGGTGACTAAATAATGTTTAGGCTGGTGGAAGTCAGGATGTATTAGTTGATTACAAAAATCCCCATCGTTGGTCAAAATAAGCAAACCGCGAGAGTCTTTATCTAATCGACCAATAGGGTAAACGCGGGTGAGTGTGGGCAAATGGTGAATAAGGCTGGCTGGGTCATCAATATTTAATTTACAGTCAATACCTACTGGTTTGTGGTACGCAAAATAAACTAAATCGGCAGCACCTTTAATTTCTTTTTCGTTCACAATTATTGTGTCTTGCTCATCAACGTGATCTATATGATTTGCTGGGCGATTATTTACAGTCACCACACCTTCATCAATTAAACGCGATGCCTGTTTACGAGAACAAATACCTGCATGGGCAATATATTTAGCGAGTCGGATTTTTGTGCTCATAACGTGTGACGCCAGCGGCTAATAAAAATTTGATCGTGATTATAGCAAAGCTGCGTATCGATAATGTTAAATAACCAGAACTCAGGTTAAATATAAAAAGGTAGCCAAGATGGGTATTAAATTTTCACAGTTAAAAAAGCACGAACCGCTACAAAAAGTCATTGTTCACTCGTTAGATATGGCGCTTTATCAAGTATCGGTAATGATTAATAACGTTGAATATTATGTAACAGAAGACAGCGGTGAGTTTTTAAGAGCGCTCAGCCCACTGCATGTTCAAGAGCGTTTTGAAAAAATAGCGTATGCCGAAATGGTACTGCGCCAAACAAGTGCTTACGATGAAATGTGCGGTCAGCCGGATAAAACCAGCAGCAATATGCTTGAAGTACCTTACGGTAAAAATAATCTTTATTGATTGAGCTAATTTGCTAGTATCTACTTTTTAAGGGCGATAAATGTATCAATTAAAAGTAGATAATACCGATGCGTTAAACTCAGCGCTTCGCGCACAAATGGTTGAATTTAACGCCCAGCATTTTGATGCGCAAAGAGTGCCATTAGGCTATAAATTTACTGATGAGCAAGGCGAGCTTGTTGCCGGTATTAGTGGGTGTGTGTTTGGAAATTGGCTGATGATTGGTTGGCTTCGGTGTAGCGATAGTGCACGAGGTAAAGGGCTTGCAGATAAACTGCTAACGGCACTTGAACAAGCTGCTATTGAGCTAGGAGCAACAACTGCTCAGCTTGATACACTTGATTTTCAAGCAAAACCTTTTTACGAAAAGCGCGGTTATAGTGTTAAGTATCAACTTAATAATTACCCACGCTCAGGTACGCGTTACTTTATGGAAAAGCCACTTTAATTTTTGCTGGCTATTTTTCTTTTAGTGGCTCGCCTTCAAAGGTAATACCTAAAAAAGGTGTTGCCTCTGGTGCTAACATAAAAGTGCGAATATTTAGGTGATCATCGCCTTTTGGGTTTTGCAGCACGTCGTCTCGGTAAAACTTACCAAAACAATCCAACGTATTTTGTTTACTTAAATCGTTTAATTTAGCAAACGCAAAAATTTTACATGAGCCGTTGTTCTCACTCGCAGCGCTAAGTAATCCATGGTTATTAAAGCCACATGCAGTAAAGTCGTAATTTGCTTCAATCACCGCCATTGTATCGGTAAATTGAATGCTTTTTGGGTTTTCAGCAAGTGCTTTTAAATAGTTATTTAGTGTCATGTGTTACCTTTGGATTTTTAATTATTTAGCGCTCAACTCTAGCTCATCTGTTTGCTGATTTATATTGAATTTAAATCGCGATAAAAAGTTCATCCCTAGCAAACCTTGTCCGCGTGTGTTTTCAATGCTCAACACTTCAAAACCATAAATAATTTGCGAGCCCACTTTAAACGATTCAATTTGATAACGTTTTACAACAATTTGACCGTTAGCTGTGTTTACCGTTACATCGCCTAAATATAAAGGTTGTGGCGAAATTTGCTCAATTATACTTGTAGGTAGTGAGGTTACGCTTGCGCCTGTATCAATCATTAGTTCGGTCGATAGATTGTTATTTATTTCGGTGTTTATTAAGTAATGCGCGCCGTAAGGCGTTAAAGCAACAAAGTCGTCTTGCGATTGTGCTTTATTGATCATAGCTTGCAGTGTTTGCACTTGGCTTTTTAGATTGTGCTGGTTTGGCATTCGATTAAGGGTTGCTTGTGCACTAATTAAATCGCCTTGCTGAAAGTAGGCGTACGCAAGCGGATATAAAAACTGCGCGTTATCGCTTTTATAATCAAGCCAAATTTGTGTTTGCTCAATAATAGCTTGCCAATTTTGTTGCTCAGTTAATGTGTGTAATTCGTTTTGAGTGAGCGTATTTAAACGTGTATTTACGTTGTTTTGCTGATCAGCAGGCAGTAATGAATTCAGCTCAAATAAAGCAATAATGGCGTTTTGTGTTTGCTCGCTATTTATTAAATACTCAACCTGTAAGTTAAGTAATTCTACGTTATAAGGGCTGTTATTTAATAGCGCATTGAGAAATGACTCGCTGAGTAATAAATTGCTATTTAGCCATGTTTTAAGCTGTATCAGCCACGATGAATAAAGGTTTTTTGCACTTTCTGGATTGCTATTTTTGAGTTGTTGATAGCTACTAAGTGCGGCTTCAAATTGGTGTTGTTTAAATTGCTGCTTTGCCGTATTTAGTAACGTATCTTGTTGTTTAGGCGATATGCTTTGCTGGGCACTTTGCGTTTTTTGTGGTGTAGTTAACGCAGGCTGCGGCCATAATAAATAAGCGTTAAGGCTAAGCGAGCCAATTAATAGCAAGGTGATTAGCTTGGTATAGTGGCTCATTGTGACCTCTTATTTTTAATAGGTTATTTAATAAAGTGCGTTAAGGAATGAATATTGGCTATTTCAATATCGGCCAGCCCTTTATAAGCATAATTGGCGCCTTGATCGTTTAACCATACCGATTGGCAACCGGCATTATTTGCGCCTTGTACGTCGGTATCTAGGCTATCGCCAATATGTAAAATATCGCTTTTAGCAACATTTAAATGTGTGGCTGCTTTATCAAATAGGGTGCTGTGAGGTTTTGCTTTACCGTGCATACCTGCTTGCAGTACGAGTTCAAATTTATCGTGTAAGTTAAAGCGTTCAATTTCAACATTGCCGTTAGTAATTGCAACAAGCGTAAAGTGTTTGGCTAGGTTATCTAGTAAGTTAAGTACGTCATCGCTTACGACTATGTTGCTGCGCGCATCGGCAAAGGCGTTATAGGCGGCATTTGCATGGCGCTCTACTTCATCTGCGGTAAAGCCAAGTTTAGAAAGCGCTAAACGTAGGGTGTGTTTGCGCCATTTAGTTACATCATCTGCGAGATCTGGGTTTTGTATTACGGCAAGTTCTCGGCATAGTTGCCAGTACTTTGGACCTTGCTCTTGATAGCCCGGTAGCGCGTTTAAATAATTTTGTTGGGCTTTAACGGCTGCTTTTATAATAGGGTGATTGCTGTATAGCGTGTCGTCTAAGTCAAAGCTCATGACAGAAAATGGCTTAATAGCACGATTAAATCGGATCATATTTATTTTCCTAATCAGTTCGTTTTTTTGCGCGAGGGTGAGTGTTGTCGTACACCTTGGCTAAATGTTGAAAATCTAAATGCGTATACACTTGTGTAGCCGACAAACTGCTGTGCCCTAGTAATTCTTGCACGGCGCGTAAATCACCAGATGATTCTAAAATATGTGACGCAAACGAGTGGCGCAGCTTATGCGGGTGAACCTGCGAGCTAATGCCTTGTTTTATTCCCCACTCTTGCATGCGTAGGCGCACTTGGCGAATCGAAATACGATTTTTTTGGCTACTTAAAAATACTGCTATTTCATCGGGCTTTGTAAATTGAGGGCGTATTGTGAGCCATTTTTTTAATGCGTCTAACGCTTTTTTACCCACCGGAATTAATCGCTCTTTATTGCCTTTACCACGCACTAAAATTTCGCCATTAGCAGCGCTAATATCTTGCATATTAGCGCCAACTAATTCGCTTATACGCAGCCCTGATGAATACATAAGCTCCATCATTGCTTTATCTCTAATTGCGAGAGGCTCGTCGTCGGGTATTTCGAGCAAGCGTGCCATTTGATCCACATCGAGATTTTTAGGTAGGGGCTTTGCAAACTTAGGACCTTTTATACCCACCGCCGGATTATGGTAATGCGATTGCTCGGCAATATTTTTTGCTTTTAAAAACTTATATAAGCTGCGAATACAACTGAGCTTTAAGCTAATTGTACGGCCACTTAATTGTTTTGAGCGTAGTGCCATGCTGTAGCGGCGAATATGCTCGCCTTGCACGCCAAACCAGTCGTCACATAATTTGCTAAAATAAAGTGCTGCAAAGCCAAGCTGGCTTACATATTGGTTTACGGTGTGCGCTGAATATTGTTTTTCAAACTTTAAATAATCGCTAAATAGCGTTATAGGTGTACGCCAATTGTCGCTTAACTGGGTAATATTAGGCGCATCGTCACTCATGCTAGTTTTTGCAACCGCAGGTGTAATGCGTTTATAAAGTCGAGTACAAAGAGGTTATCTTGAGCGGGCTCAAAATGGTTTACGTTACTGCTACCAAACGCCAAAATAGCGATAGGGTGCTTGGTGTCGCCAATTAAATAAATAGCGACAGATTGTGTATCTTCACTAAATAATAATTCGCGCTCTTGCTGATTAATGCGCCCTAAATAATGCTCTGAATGGGTAAGGCGATGGGCAATAAGTTCGTCGTATTCGAGATTATATTTCACTAATTTGCAGTCGTTAACATCTTCACTTGAGCAAATTATATTGCGTAGATTATTTGCAAGGGTGTCAAAATCGTCATGATTCCAAAGCTGGCGATGGCACTGGCTAAACAAACGATATACAAGCTCGTTTTGCGTTGCATGCTTGCTCATAGCGTCTATTTGGCTTTTTAAAAGCGTGTTGTGCTCGCGTAATTGGCGTTGCTGAATATGTACCAGCGACGTTGCACCTTGAGCTTGCTGTTGCAGCTCAAGTTGTGCGAGTAGCTCAGGGTGCTGAACCAAAAAATCAGGATGTTGATGTAAGTAATCAATAACCTGTTCTTTACTTAGCTCGCTCATAGCGCTACTTGCCCGTCGAACACATGCTCTGCGGGGCCAGTCATGCGTACTGGGTGACCTTCGCCACTCCAACGTACTTGTAAGCTACCGCCTGGTAAATCTACTTGAACGGTTGTTGATAATTTATTTTGCATGTGACCAATAACCATTGCTGCACACGCACCTGTGCCACAGGCTAGGGTTTCGTTAACGCCTCGCTCCCACACTCTTAATTTAATGTGTTCATGCGATACAACTTGCATAAAGCCAATGTTCGCTTTTTGCGGAAAACGTTCGTGGTTTTCAAGTAATGGACCCAATATATCAACTTGCGCGGTGGTTACGTCGTCAACTTCTAGCACGCAATGCGGGTTACCCATAGATACCGCGCCACTAAATACAGTGTGTTCTTCGGTTCTAATAATATAAGTAAGCTCACGCTTGCTCGCTTTTAAAGGGATTTTACTTGGCTCAAAATTTGGATGACCCATGTTAACCGTTACTTGACCGTCTTTTTCTATGTAGAGCGTTAAGTTGCCCGACTTGGTCGACACAGTAATTTTATGCTTGTTAGTAAGGCCCTTCATACGTACAAAGCGGGCAAAACAGCGTGCGCCGTTACCGCATTGTTCTACTTCGGTACCATCGGCATTAAATATTCGATAATGAAAGTCGAGATCAGGAGAATATGGCGCTTCAACCATTAGCAATTGGTCAAAGCCAATGCCAAAATGGCGATCTGCCAGTTTTTTGATTTGATCTCGCGACAAAAAAACATTTTGTGTAATGTTATCAATCACAACAAAGTCGTTGCCTAAGCCGTGCATTTTGGAAAAATTAACTAACATAGCGCTCTAATTCGGTTTTGCTCTGTGCTAATCATGCCACAGAGCAGCTAGTAGACAAAAACGTTTATGGTAAAACTTTCTCACCTTGATAAAGGCTTTCAATAGTTTCGCGTTCACGAATAAGATGGTGCTGCTGACCATCTACCATTATTTCTGCAACACGCGGGCGCGAGTTGTAGTTTGAACTCATGGTAAAGCCATATGCACCAGCACTTCGTTGTGCGAGTAAGTCGCCTTGTTTAAGCGCTAGTTCACGATCTTTTCCTAAAAAGTCGCCGGTTTCGCACACCGGACCCACAATATCAAAGTTGTGAGTCGGTGTTTCGTCGTCGCGAACTGATACCGGAATGATTTTTTGCCACGCTTGATAAAGCGCAGGGCGAAGCATGTCGTTCATACCTGCATCTACAATGGCAAAAAATTTGTCTTGGTTTTGTTTAATAAATTCAACTTGAGTAACTAAAATACCTGCGTTAGCTGCAATAGCGCGCCCTGGTTCAAAAATTAGTTCAAGGTGTTTATAGTTAGCTAAGCGCTCGGTAACTTGCGCTGCATATTCACTTGGGTGCGGTGGTTGCTCGTTGTTATATGGCACGCCTAAACCGCCACCAATATCTAAGTGAGTTAGCTCAATACCGTTGGTTTTTAGCTCATCAATAAGCGCCATGAGTTTATCAAGGGCTTCTAAAAAAGGTCTGACTTCAGTTAATTGAGAGCCAATATGGCAATCAACACCAATAATTTTTAAACCAGGTAAAGCCGCTGCTTGTTGATAAACACTTACAGCAGTTTGTATATCAATACCAAATTTATTTTCTTTTAAACCAGTAGAAATATACGGATGTGTTTTTGCATCTATGTCGGGGTTTACGCGAATAGAAATAGGCGCTTCTAGGTTAAGCTCGCAAGCCACTTCAGAAATACGCTCAAGCTCAGAGGCTGATTCAACGTTAAAACATTTAATGCCCAGTTTTAATGCGTAAGCTATTTCGTCAGACGTTTTCGCCACGCCCGAAAAAACCACTTTAGAAGCATCGCCTCCCGCTTTAATTACACGCGCAAGTTCGCCTTTGGATACAATATCGAAGCCCGATCCTAGGCGCGCTAATATATTAAGCACGGCTATATTTGAGTTTGCTTTAACGGCGTAACATACCAAGCTTTTATGATTTTTAGTGGCGTTAGCAAACGCTAAATAATGGCGCTCAAATGTAGCACGCGAGTACACATAACACGGCGTACCGTATTGCTGCGCTATGCTTGCCACACTGACGTCTTCGGCAAATAATTGGTTGTTTTTGTAGTTAAAATAATCCATTTATTGCTCCTGACTTTGCGATATTTTGGCTTGCTCAGCGGTAGTGGCTGGTTTAGCTGTATTTTGAGGTTGGTTTTGCTCTGTTTGTTGCTCTGGTAAATATAACGGACCGCTTTGTCCGCAGCCAGCTAAGGCGCTTAACAGTACAGTGCTTATTAATAGTTTTTTTAATTGTAAGGTATGTGTCGCTTTCATTAGATTAATACGGTTGCTGGCTTTATAATCGCAGAGTAACAGAATATCTAAAAAATGCAGCTATTCGCGGATGATTTTATTCCTGTTACACTAGCTGCACACTTTTAAAGCTAAAACGTACCCAATATTAGGCGGCTCGCCTGCAAAGGAAATAACAATGACTGAACACGAATATCACCAATTAGCCGAAGCTCTTATGTTCACTATTGAAGAGCAGGTTGATGATTGCGAAGCTGATTTAGATTATGAATCGGCACAAGGTATTTTAGAAATTATTTTTCCTGATAAAAGTAAAATAGTGATTAACAAGCAAGCACCTCTTCATCAAGTATGGGTTGCGACTAAGTTTAATGGACATCATTTTGAAATGCGTGATGGGTTATGGATTGATAACCGTTCTGGCGCTGAATTTTGGGCGTTTATAAATGAAGCCTCAACTCGCCAAGCAGGCCAAGAAGTTAAGTGGCAATCATCACTATGAGTTTAGAATTTGTAGAATATGCAGCCCAAAGTGAGCACAAAGCAACGGTTATTTGGTTACATGGTTTAGGTGACTCTGGGGATGGTTTTGCGCCAGTAGCTCCGCAGCTTAATTTACCAAGTGAGCTTGGTATACGGTTTGTTTTTCCGCATGCGCCAGTACAACCGGTCACCATAAATGGTGGTATGGAAATGCGCTCTTGGTACGATATTAAATCTATAGAATTAGATAAGCGTGCCGATGAACAAGGCGTAAGGGATTCGGCTGCAAAGGTAGAAGAGTTAATTAATAAAGAAATTGCTAATGGCATACCTGCTAATAAAATTATTTTAGCTGGTTTTTCTCAAGGTGGTGTTGTGTCTCTGCATTTAGCACCGCGCTTTGAGCAAAAGCTTGGGGGTGTTATGGCGCTTTCTACTTATATGTGTGTGCCGCAAAAATTTGCTGATGAAGCAAAGCATACTGATTTAAACGTATTTATGGCTCATGGTAGCCAAGATAACGTTGTACCGCATAGTGCGGGAAGAAGTGCGTTTGAAGTATTAACAGCACATAACATGGATGTAAGCTGGCAAGAATATCCAATGGCCCACCAAGTTTGCGCAGAAGAATTGCAAGCTATTCGCCAATGGTTAATTGCTCGTTTAAGCTAATTTTGGAACCGCTGAGGTCAATATGAGTCAAAAAATAGTTATTAAAGCAAATGTTAAACGCGAACTACAAGAGAGTGTACCAACGGTAAGCTACGAGTGGAATTGGCGTCGTATTGTGAGTATTGCTATGTTGGTATTAATGACCTCTGCAGCAGTTGTGTATGGCTTAACAACGTCAGCCAGTGCAGAGCAAGGTGAGCATCCAAATGAGCAGGAGCAATTTTTAAGCTTTAGCAGTAACGCTCAAAACCAGACAAACCTTGAAGTAACGGATGTTGAGCCTGAATCATCAGTAAACAATACCCCTAATGAGCCTGCAGAGGTAATGCAAGCTCGGATTGAACCGTTGTCAGCTGAGCAAAATGAGGCTCAACTAAGCATTTCAAGTAATACATCTGATGAAGCTGAGCTTGTAAATAATCCCCCTGTTTTATTGGCTAACAACGATAGTGTTACTGAACAAAGCGAAAGCATTAATATAGAGTTAAACTCAAACCTTGATAATGATGTGCAAGAAGAAACCGCAGAAGCTCAAAACGTAGCTGAGCCAGCCAGTCAAAGCGACTTACTTTTAGAGTTAGAAAGTGATGATGGCGCATTGAGTGGCACTGAAGGTTTTTCGCCGACAGCACAAGTGGCAAGTGTGGCTTTGGGCGCGCAAATAGACACGGGTAAAATTAGCCGTGCAGTACTTACTCGTAAAGTAAGTAAGCGTGAGCCCACTAATGTGTTTGCTGCTGA
The DNA here is from genome assembly GCF_000238895.1 of Pseudoalteromonas sp. BSi20429. NCBI lineage: Bacteria > Pseudomonadati > Pseudomonadota > Gammaproteobacteria > Alteromonadales > Pseudoalteromonadaceae > Pseudoalteromonas > Pseudoalteromonas sp. BSi20429. Next base: position 88,539 of record NZ_BADV01000012.1, read on the forward strand.
TATTAGATTAAGTCAGTTTGATGAAGGCGTATCGTTTTTTAGTGAGATTAAAAATCTTCAAGGCCAGCAAGTTAAGCATGTTTGGTCGTTTGAAGGTGAAACTATGGCTGAAATTACACTTAATGTTACTTCGCCTCGCTACAGAACGTACTCAACAAAAAATATCATGGACACACAAACAGGCCATTGGCGTGTTGATGTAGTTGATGAGCAAGGCAATTTAATTGCCCAAAAAGAGTTTAGAATTTTAGCTGACTAAAACTAGCTAAACGCAGTAATTAATTGGATACCCCTATGACAGAAAAAACAAAATTAGTACGCATCGCAACGCGCAAAAGCGCCTTAGCACTTTGGCAGGCCGAATTTGTAAAAGCAGAGCTTGAGCGTTTTCATGCAGATGTGCGCGTAGAATTAGTCCCAATGTCGACGCAAGGGGATATAATTTTAGATACGCCATTGGCTAAAATTGGCGGTAAAGGCTTATTTGTTAAAGAGCTAGAGCAAGCTATGTTAGATGGCCGAGCTGATATTGCCGTGCATTCTATGAAGGACGTGCCAGTAGAGTTCCCAGACGGATTAGAGCTTTATACTATTTGTGAGCGTGAAGATCCGCGTGATGCGTTTGTATCAAACAATTTTGCAAATTTAAACGAGCTACCACAGGGCGCCATTGTGGGTACTTCGAGCTTACGCCGCCAGTGCCAAATTAAAGCACTTCGCCCTGATTTAGATATTCGTGATTTGCGCGGTAATGTAAATACGCGTTTAGGTAAATTAGATGATGGCCAATACGATGCTATTATTTTAGCGGCAGCGGGGCTTATTCGTTTAAAAATGAGTAAGCGTATTGCTGACTACATTGAGCCAGAAGTGTCATTACCGGCAAATGGTCAAGGCGCTGTAGGTATTGAATGTCGTATTGATGATGAAGTAACAAAAGCATTACTTGCACCACTTGAGCATACCCAAACACGTATTCGCGTAAATGCAGAGCGTTCTATGAACCGCTATTTAGAAGGTGGTTGCCAAGTTCCTATTGGTGCTTATGCATTAGTTGATGGCGAGCAGGTACATTTGCGTGGTTTAGTGGGTGCTGTTGATGGCAGCGAAATTTTACGTGACGAAGTAACAGGTCATGTAAATGACGCAGAAGAACTAGGTATTGAGCTTGCTAAAAAATTACTAGCTCAAGGCGCAGACAAAATATTAGCTGAAGTTTATAGAGACGCATAAATGACACATATTCTGATAACTCGGCCCGAAGGAAAAGGCGCAGCCCTTGCACAGCAATTAGAGCAAGCGGGTTATCAGGCGTCTTTATTTCCGGTATTAAAAATAACGCATTTAACACCCTCCAGCACTGAGCTTAGTCCGCTGTTAAATGCAGATAAAATAATATTTATATCGCAAGATGCAGTCAGTGCACTTTCGCAATTAAAACCCGATATAAATACCAAAGCGCAGTTTTATGCGGTTGGACAACAAACAGCCGACATTATATATGAGCAATTTGGTGCGCGCGCAGCAGTACCAAAGCAGTATGATTCAGAAGGGTTGCTTGCGCTCAAATCACTCGCCGAGGTTGATGGCAGTAATATAGTGTTGGTTAAGGGGCAAGGTGGCCGCCCTGAGTTAGCTAAAACGCTAAAAGAGCGCGGTGCTTTTTTAAATAATTGCGTTGTGTACAAACGTGAACCCACAGAGAGTATTACCCCTAACTGGACAGACCACTGGAAAAGCCAGAATGTACACGGTATAGTCATAACAAGTAATGCAGCAGTTGATGCTATATTTAAAAGCCTTACTGCACACCAACTACAATGGTTACAACAGTGCCGATTTTATGTTGCAAGCGAGCGGATAGCCGCTTATTTAAAGTTGCAACAGGTAAGTTCGGCTAATATACACATTGCAGCAGGGGCTAGCGATAATGCTATGTTTACCTGCATAAATCAGCAAGGTAGCAACATGAGCGAACAGTCAAAGCCAGTTACGGCAGAAAAAGCCACATCAACAATAGCTAACCCGGCCTCAGCTAAATCAGCTAAGCAAGAGCCAGCAGCTACAAAAAATACGACAGAAAAAAACAAACAAAAGGTAAGTAAGGTTGCAGCACTTGCGCTTCTTATTTCGTTAATTGTGGCCTCTGGTGTTGGATACGAGTTTTATCAAAAGTTAAATGCTGGTAAGGTGCAAAACCTAGCCGTTAATGAGTTAAGCGAGAAAAATAAGTTACTCGTTCAAGAGCTGCAAGCACTTAAATCGGCGCAATCTAATTTGCAGCAAGCGCTGTTTAATAGTGAGAAAAAAGTAGCCGCAACCTTAAGTGAAAGTGCAGCTCAAAATCAGCAAGAGCTAAAAGCAGCCCTGCAAAAAGCGCAGCAACAAGGCTCGTCTTTAAACCCACAAGAAGTAACCAGCTTACAGCGTATGGCTGAATTTAAACTATGGGCTGAAAAAGATTACCAAGGCACTAGTGCTGTTTTAAAGCGCTTAGATGCATTACTTAGCGAACACCCAGGAACAGTTGAAGTTCGCCAAGCTATTATGCAAGACATACAAACACTTGATAGCCTTAAACCTATAGCAACAGAGGCTATTTATTTACAGCTAAACAGTGCACTTAATAGCGTTGATAATTTAGTTTTTAATGCGGTTAACTTGCCAGAAGAAGCGGCTGCAATAGATGAAAATGCTTTAAGTGATGACGTGAGTGATTGGCAGCAAAACCTGAGTAATAGCTGGAATAAAATTGTGGATAGCTTTATTACTATTCGCCAGCACGAAGGTGTTTCCATTGAGCCATTACTTACAGATCAAGAGCGCCATTTAATTAATCAACGAATCAAGCTTAATATAACTCAGGCACAAGATGCACTTATGAGTAAGCAGGCGAGTATTTTCTTTAGCGCCTTAAGTGAAGCAAAACGTTTAGTTGGTGAGTACTTTAAGCAAGACGATGATGCAACCAAAACGGTACTTAAAGCGTTGTCTAAACTCGAAAAAGAGCAGCTTAATTTTAATCCAAAAATAACCTTAAATAGTACACAAAAGGTTAAGGAGTGGGCGCAATGATAGGGCTAATTATTTTAATTGTAGCTATTGTTGTTGTACTAGCGGTTACTCCATTTGTGCTAGATGAAAAAGGTTATGTACTTATTTCATTTAACAATACGACGATAGAAGGCACGATAGTATCGTTTTGTATAATGGCAGTCATTACCGCTGTTGTTTTATATTTAACATATAAGCTAATCCGCTACTTATTATCGATTTATCATAATACTAAACATGGCTTTTTTGCACGTAGCCAAGAGCGCAAACAAGTAGCTATTGAGCAGGCTCTGTGGAGTGCTATTAATGATGATTATGAGCATGTAGAGCAGGCTCTATCGGGTAATAGCGTACCAGATAAGTTTGAAGATATTCGCTTAGCATTACTTGCAAAAGCAGCGCTTGCTAATAATCAAACAGATAAAGCACTTGAGCGTTTATTTGAAATAAGCCCAGAGCATCAATTAAAAGTAGCAAAGCTATGGTTGGCAAGTGGCGACAGTAGCGCGATTGAATCACAAATGCGTATTAGCGCAGAAGCTAAAAAAGCCACCGCACTTGAGTTAAAACTTTATGCAGAAGTATTAGTACAGCAACAACACTTTAGTGCGCTGGAAGATTTTTTGCCGCGTTTATTACGCAAAAAAGCACTTACTGATGCACAGTGGACGCAGTTATTTAGTGCCTACTTTAATGCGTTAGATGCAGACAAACTGAGTGAAAAATATAAACAGCTACCTAAAAAACTGCAAGCTCATGCCCACACCGCATATTTAATGCAAATGGCGCAAGCAGGTCAATTGGCTGTTATCGAAAGTGACTTAATTAAAATGGTTAAGCACAATGAGCAACACTTAGAGCTTGCCAATATATTAAGTAAAGCAACAGCAGCCGATGCGCCTAAGTTGCAAATAAACATACAAGAACGCCTTAAAAAGGATGATTCAAATAATTCACTATTACTTGCGCTGGCTTGCCTTGCTAATGCTAAAGGTGATTATGACTTAGCAGCTAGAATTTTTGATAAAGCACTGAATAGTGACAATAAAAAACAGTTCTCTGAACAAGCTGTTTTAAGTTATAAAAATAGTGCACAAGCAGAAAAGGCGCTCGTTTTATATCAATAAATGACTACACTATAACTACTTAGCATTTTTTGTAGTTCAGGAGTACAAGCATTGAGAAAGTTTTTAATATTAACCCTTAGCTTGGCTTGTGCTTACTTTTTTACTGGGTATTTTAGCAACTCACTTCTTTCTGTAGATGGCTATGCGGTCGCCTCTTGGCCGCCCTCAGGAATTGCTTTAGCGAGCTTTTTAATTTGGGGACGTAAGTCATTTATTGGCCTTATTCTTGGTGCTTTCTGTACTAACTTAATTCATCTTGATAACACCGTAGATATTCTTCATTTTAATGTGCTTTTACAAGCTATTTGCGTCACTTTAGCCTCTGTTTTACAGGCTTGGATTGGTCGTCAAATTATAGTAAATGTTATAAAGGCTCCACTAGATTTATCTTCTTTAAAACACAGTGTGCAGAGCTTAATAGTAGCAGGACCAATATGCTGTGTTATTGCTGCAGGTGTGGGAACTAGTTTATTAGCATTGAATAATGTGATTCCGACCAATGCTATTTTTGATAGCTTTATAGCATGGTGGATTGGCGACAGTATCGGTGTACTTATATTTACTCCACTCATGCTCGCAGCCTTTAATTACACGCAAGTACGCCACCGTATGTTGGTAATTTTACCTTCACTATTAATTTATATACTAATCAGCGTTAGTTTTTATGGCGCTGCCAGTGTTAAAAAAGAAAAAGACATTCAAAAGCAAGAAGCCAAAATACTTACTGTGCAAAATGCTATAAGCCAGAAGCTCGATGGTATTACTGCTCACTTAGGATTGTTAGCTACATTTTTTGCTAGTAGTAATGACGTGAACTTTAAAGAGTTTAAACAATTTACTTCAAAGCAGTTGGACTATAGCCAAGAAATTTTAGCATTTGAATGGATACCTTATGTACCAGCAAATAAACTCGCAGATTTTGAAACACATGAAAATACAGCCACAGGCAAACCTTTATATATAAAAGAAAAGTCACTTGATGGAGGTTGGCAACCTGCAGGTACTCGTAGTAATTACTTTCCTGTAAAATATGTATATCCCTTAAAAGATAATGAAGGTGTTTTAGGGTTTGATTTAGCTTCTAGTAAAGTAAGAGGTGCAGCGCTTAGCAAAGCGAAAGAGCTTAATGAACTTGCACTAAGTGAGCCAATTAATTTAGTCCAAAATACAGCTGAAGACGGTGTACTCTTTTTATATCCTGTTTTTGGAGAGTCGTCTACCGAAGATGATTTTCAAGGTTTTGTGGCTGCGATTGTCAGTCTGAAACGCTTATCGCAAACACTATTATTTGATCACAACAACTCAATTTCAGTCAGTTTTTTTGATACAACGATACCAGGGAAAAAGCAGGCAATTTATATTGCCGATACCGATAACTCGCAAACGCTGTTTAAAGAATATCAATTGTTGATTGGCAAACGCATGTGGCAGGTCGAGTTATATGAACCAATAGTTAGAACGTCTTGGTTAATGTATTGGCTTGCACAAATAGTAGGTATGTTGTTTGTGTGGTTACTGATTACATTTTTGATTTCAGTTACAGGTACAAACATACAAATTCGCGAACAAGTGGCTAAGCAAACGCATACATTACGCAAGGAAAAACAAAAAGCAGATGAAGCGAGTCATATTAAAGGACAGTTTTTAGCAAACATGAGTCACGAAGTCCGCACCCCTATTAACGGTATAAAAGGGCTGCATTATTTAGCGCTGCAACAGAATGATTGGCAACAAGCAAGGAGTTACATTGAACAAGCAGATGGAGCACTGGGTGTTTTACTGCGGGTATTAAACGATGTGCTCGACTTTTCAAAAATGGAAGCAGGCAAGCTAGACTTAATGCAAGAGCCTATTAACGTAGCGAGTTTAGCGGATGAAATGCTTAATTTACTTCAGTTTGAAGCTGACATTAAATCAATAAAGTTAAGTCTCGATTTTGATAAAACATCAAATTTGGTCATTAATACCGATCCAATCCGCTTAAAACAAGTGCTGCTGAATCTGCTCAATAATGCGGTTAAATTTACAGGGCAAGGTGAGATCACTCTGAAAATTTGGCAGTCGAAAAAAATGACTTACTTTAGTATTAACGATACGGGTATTGGTATTAGTAGCGAAGCACAAAAACAATTGTTTAAACCGTTTGCGCAAGCCGATAGCTCAACCTCACGTCAATATGGTGGTACAGGCTTAGGGTTAAGTATTTGCAGAAAGCTGGTTGAGTTAATGGGTGGTGCAATTGATTTAGTTAGTTATGAAGGCAAAGGTTCTACATTTACATTTAGTTTGCCGCTTATATCGCCTTTACCAAAGGCAGAGCAAATTCAACAGCAATACGACGAAATAGATGTAAGTACCTTATCATTCGCAAACTATAAGTTACTTTTAGTCGAAGATAACCCACTTAACCAGCATGTTGCCAGTGCCATTTTAAAAACAAAAGGGTGTATTGCCGACATTGCTAATGATGGTTTTGAAGCCATAGAAAAGCTAACCGAAAATAGCTACGACATTGTTCTTATGGATATTCAGATGCCAAAAATGGATGGACTCCAAGCAACAAAAGTAATTCGTTGTGATTTAGGGTTAATTGATTTACCCATAATAGGGCTATCGGCGAACGCCCATGACGATGACGTTAAAAAGGCATTAGCCTCTGGAATGAATAGTTATATTACCAAACCTATTGATGCAAATACGCTTTTTAAAACTCTTTGGCACTATTTATCAAATAAATAAGTAACGTTATTTTTTGCACAAAAAGCAGACATATGACCGCTTAAACTTAACGCAAACCATATAGACTTGAAAAATAACTATATCTGCGTATCATGCGCGCAAATTTAACTAAACTGGGTTGCTATTATGATCAATAGAAAATTACCTTTGCTAGATATTCACCGTCATTTAGATGGTAATGTACGTGCGCAAACCATATTAGAACTTGGTCGTCAGTTTAATATAGAGTTACCTGCAGATAACGTTGAGGCATTAATTCCTCATGTTCAAGTTATTGACCCTGAGCCAAACCTTATGGCTTTTTTACAAAAGTTAGATTGGGGTGTCACTGTACTTGGCGACTACGATGCGTGTAGACGCATAGCGATTGAAAACATTGAAGATGCACAAGCACAAGGCCTTGATTATGTAGAGCTTCGATTTAGCCCTTACTACATGGCACAAAGCCAAGGTTTACACCCAGAAGGGGTTGTAGAGGCGGTTGTTGATGGTATTAAATCAGCAACAAAGGGTGCAAATATAAAAGCTAACTTGATTGGTATTTTATCGCGTACTTATGGCGTAAAAACATGTCAAAAAGAGCTTGATGCTTTACTCGCATTTAAAAATGATTTAGTCGCTGTTGATTTAGCCGGTGACGAAATTGGCTTTCCTGGTGAGTTGTTTGTAGAGCACTTTAAACAAGTACGAAATGCTTATTTAGCTTCGACTATTCATGCTGGAGAGGCACTCGGTGCTCCAAGTATTTGGCAAGCAATTAATGAGCTAGGTGCAAGCCGAATAGGGCATGGCGTTAAAGCTATTGAAGATCCAAAACTAATGGATTACTTACGCGATAACCGTATTGGTATTGAGTCGTGCTTAACAAGTAATATTCAAACCAGTACAGTAAACGATTTAGCTAAGCACCCACTTAAACAGTTTTTAGATCACGGTATTTTAGCGTGTATTAATACTGATGACCCTGCGGTTGAAGGCATTGAAATTGAGTACGAATATACCGTTGCAGCACCTAAAGCGGGCTTATCTCAAGCTGATATGGAAAAAGCCCAAAAAAATGCATTAGAAATAGCATTTTTAAGCGATGGCGATAAAAAAGAGCTTTCAGCAATAGTTAGCGCACGTTAACTCTATTTAATACACATTAAAAATGCCGCTTTATAAGCGGCATTTTGTTATCTGCAATTTAGTGTGTTTGGCAGCTCATGTAATTATCGTAAAGTGCTTTAAGTACATCTGCTCGGCTGATCATGCCGATTACTTTAACACCCTCTACAACAGGGTAGTTTTTTGGTTTACCGGGCTGCATTTGCTCTGCAAGCTCAATAATATTGGTATCGCCGCTAACGGTCACTACCTTTGTTTGCATAAGTTGCGATACTTTAACCATCCCATCACAAAAATAACTGCTTTGCGTAAGTGGTTTTAATAGTTCTTGCTCAGATATAAATCCGACTAGGCATTTATCTTTATCAAATACTGGTGCGCCAAGTAGTTTAAATTTTTGTAGTTCTGCTATGGCTGTCGTCATTTCTGTATCTGGTGTGATATTTGGCAACTTGCGTTGCATAAAATCTTTTACTTTTGTATTTAGCATTTGGGTCTCTCCCGCTGATGTTCTATACAAAGTATGGTTTATAGATAGGGATTTAGGAAATTGTTTATGTTGATGAGATTGATAGGTTTTAACTATTAAGTATTTGTTGTTATATAAAATAAAAGCACCGATTAGGTGCCTTTATTCATAACTGAAAGTTAATTTCAATTATTTGATAAATGCGAATGCATCTGCGTACATGTTTTCACGAATTGCACCATGAGTAATAAAGTCATCACGGACAATACCTATCATGTCAAAACGACCGGCCATATAAATATCGTATGGTTCAAGTGATACAATATCTTGCATTACCGCTTTATGTACATAGCCAGTGTGACCTTGCCAATTAGCAGATGGATTTTCTACCACAGGGATAAACTCAAAGTTTTTGTGGCTATCGGCCCATGTTTGCATTTCTGTATGTGCGTATAAAGCTGACTCTTCTTTTACACCCCAGTAAAATAATACAGGACGGTCGCACTTAATTTCAGCTAAGTGATCAGCCATTGATTTTGCGTATGAAAAACCAGTGCCACCGGCAAGTAAAATAATAGGGCGCTCACATTGCAGGCGCAACTGTGAAACACCCAAGCCAGCTTCAATGTCTACTAACTGCCCAGTGGTATGGGCGTTTCGTAAATGTTCCAGCGATTGCATTGCATACGAATCGGCACCTGACGCGCCAATATGCAGTTCTATTGCATCGCACTGTGAAGGGCGACTAGCTATAGAAAAAGCACGTTTGTCTTTTTCGCCCAATACGAGTTGCATGTATTGGCCCGCTTCAAAGGTCACAGGTTGTTGTGGCTTTAAAATTACTTTGTGAACAAATTCTGTAAGTGGGCTGATAGCTACAACTTCAGCTTTTAATGTTTGCATTTTTTACCTTTTAGCAGCGCTTTAAACAGCAGATACGCAATCGAATGACTCGATTCTAGCATATCTGCAGGGTTATTTTATAGCCTGTTATGTACTTACATATAAACACTTAAAGAATATTAAGGCTTTCCCAAATATCATCTACGCGGTCTTTGGTGTCTTTATCCATAACAATAGGCTCGCCCCATTCGCGGGTGGTTTCACCAGGCCATTTATTGGTGGCATCCATTCCCATTTTTGAACCAAGGCCAGAGACTGGCGATGCAAAATCGAGATAATCAATAGGTGTGTTTTCTATTAATGTTGTATCGCGAGCAGGATCCATTCGGGTTGTTATAGCCCAAATAACATCTTCCCAATCACGGGCATTAATATCGTCATCGCACACAATTACAAACTTGGTATACATAAACTGACGTAAGAACGACCAAACTCCCATCATCACGCGCTTAGCATGGCCAGGATATTGTTTTTTCATTGTTACAATCGCCATACGGTACGAGCACCCTTCAGGCGGCAGATAAAAGTCGACGATTTCAGGAAATTGCTTTTGTAATATCGGCACAAACACTTCATTAAGCGCTACACCTAAAATTGCAGGCTCATCAGGCGGACGGCCAGTAAATGTGCTGTGATAAATAGGATCTTTACGATGCGTTAAGTGAGTTACCGTCATTACTGGAAAGTCATCTACTTCATTATAGTAACCGGTATGGTCACCATAAGGGCCTTCTGGCGCCATTTCACCTGGCATAATGTAACCTTCAAGTACTATTTCTGCACTGGCAGGGACTTGCAAGTCATTGGAAATAGATTTTACAACTTCGGTTCTGCTACCACGTAATAAACCAGCAAATGCATATTCGCTTAATGTGTCGGGTACAGGCGTTACTGCACCTAATATAGTAGCTGGATCGGCACCTAGTGCTACCGAGACAGGGTAAGGCTGCCCTGGGTTTTCTTTACACCATTCTTGAAAATCAAGCGCGCCACCACGATGCGACAACCAACGCATAATTATTTTATTTTTGCCTAATAATTGCTGGCGATAAATACCTAAATTTTGGCGCTTTTTATAAGGCCCTTTAGTGACTGTAAGGCCCCAAGTAATTAATGGCGCTGCATCACCTGGCCAGCAATGCTGAATAGGTAATTTAGTTAAGTCTACATCATCACCTTCTAAAACTACTTGTTGGCAAGGCGCTTTTTTAACTTCTTTTGCTGGCATATTAAGCACTTGCTTAAAAATAGGTATAGCGCCTAGTGCTTCTTTAATTCCCTTTGGTGGATCAGGTTCTTTTAAAAAAGCGAGTAGCTTACCCACTTCGCGAAGCTCGCTAACGTCTGTTTGGCCCATGCCCATTGCTACGCGTTTTGGTGTACCAAATAAGTTGGTAAGCACCGGCATATCGTAGCCTTTTGGATTTTCGAATAATAACGCAGGACCTTTTGCACGCAATGTGCGATCAGATATTTCGGTCATTTCAAGATACGGGTCGATTTCTTGGGTGATACGTTTAAGTTCGCCTTTTTTTTCAAGCAAATCGATAAAATCACGTAGATCTTTATATTTCATTGTGGGCCGCTATTAAGCAAAAGAGTTGAAGTATTATACCCATTTCATGCAAGCCAAGTCATTACTTGCACTTAAAACTTAAAGCGCTCTACGGCACTTGTTAAGGAGTGTGCAAGTTGATTTACGTCTTCACTTTCGCTTGCTAGGGTTGTCGCGTTTTTGGCATTCAAGGTTGCTTGCTCTGTCACCTTGGCCATTATTTGTTGAATGTCGTTACTGTTAGTCAATTGCTCATGTGATGCATGAGCAATCTGCTCACTCATCTGATTAACAGACAACAATGTGCTTTTAATACGCTCTACGGCTTTATTTAGTTCAGTGCTGTTTTTAACACATTGCTTGGCTTGGTGTTGGCCATCGGTAATGTGCTCTTGAGTTGTTTGAGTGTGCTGTTGCAATGTTTGGATCATGGTGTTTATTTCGCTAGTCGAGGTCTGTGTACGTGCAGCTAATGATCGAACCTCATCAGCAACTACAGCAAACCCGCGTCCGTTTTCACCCGCTCGCGCTGCTTCAATTGCAGCATTGAGTGCCAATAAGTTGGTCTGCTCGGCAATGCTGCTAATTGTTTCAACAATGGCTTCAATAAGCTGAGTGTGTTGGGCTAGTTCCTCAGTGCTGCCTACTGCTTTATCAAGGCGCTGTAATAAAGCTTCTATACTTAGACTATTTTTATTAGCAATCTTGTTTACGTCATTGGCGAATTGCGATGCATTGGTTATTTCACTTGATGTTTTATCTGCTTGTTCATAAACCGCTTGTGAGTTGGTTAGCATATTTTGTGCAAGCGATGTTGCCTGCGCGCTTCGCTCCAACTGCTGTTGTGCAACAACCGTCATTTGCTGACCTTTTTCACTGGTTTTAATAGCGCTGCGGTCTAGTTCATGGGCGTCACTACTAATTGCGCCAATTAACTGGGTAAGGTCTTCACTGAGTTTATTTATGTTATTGAGCAAAGTACCAAATTCATCTTTACTGCGCGGATGGCTTCGCTTTGATAAATCACCTGAGGCGATTCGGGCTAAATCGCGGTTTACTTTTTTAAGCGGTTTTAGCATTGCGCGAGTTGTAAAAATAGAGATAGCGATAATCAATATAATTAAAACAATCGTAATAATTACTACAGAACTAATCCCTGTATTTATGGCGGCCTTTGCATTAGTTTGTAAGGCATTAAAGCGCTCATCAGCCAATTTATTAAGTTCAATAAGCTGACCTTCTGTTGTTATAAATTGCTGTTGAAAGTGTTCAAAATTTTGAGCCGCAGCAATAGTACTTTTGAGTACTTTATTTTGTTGGGCATAAATTCCTGTATCGTTGTTAAGTAACTTTCTTAATTGATTAAATTTAGTCGTTAAATTTTTAGCATTAAACGCATTATTAAAGGGTAGCGCTTGTTGCTCTAAATAGGTGAAATTAGGTTGGATGTTATCTAGTAGAAATAGAGTATCTTGCTGATGACTATTTAAATCATTGATACTTGTAGTTTGAGTAATGCTTTTTATATTATTGCTTAAGTTAAACAATAAATCATCTATACGGGTCGCTGTTCCAAACATAGCATTAAGTAGCGCCAGCTGTTTTGCAGGCACTTCTAAAAGTTCTATATCAAGTAAGTTAGAACTTAAATTGTAAAGTTGCTCGTTAAACGTTGCTGATAATTCTATGGTGGAATTTTGCGCTACAAACTTACTCTCTTTAGCACTAAACATTGCGACACTTACTTTAGTCAGTTGCTCAAAGCCTTCGTTGGTACTGGCGAGTAAATTTTGCATTGTTATTTGTTGATTTAGTTGAGTGCTTAACGAATTGAGCATATCGCTAAATTGTTGTTGCTCAGCTTGCGCCTGTTTTTTATTTTGTTGAAGTAAATCAAGGTTTGCTTGGCTGTAAGCTAAGGCATTAAATTTGGTAATAGACAGTAATGATAGCCTTAAATCTTTACTGAACTGTTGTACCGGAACTGCTAATTTTTCGGTTCGGGTATTGTTAACGCTAATTTTGTTTAATGACCAATAAAAAAACACACTACTTGTTAGCACCAATAAACCAATGGCTGTAAAAGCTAAAATTATTTTATGTTTGATCGCAATTGAACGCATAACTTCATCACAATAATGGGTCTTTAATTATTGTAGCATTTCTGTAATTTATTGGTTATTTTTGTGTTAAACCTTGATGCACTGTCTTTTTTTACCAGCAATGATTAGCATGGCCTCATTTCCCTTACCCCAAAACAGTACCTCTTCACTTATATATTTATTCCCTGATGCACTTTTTTCGTGATTAAGTACATGCACTTTATTGTTAAAGATAAGTTCGGCTTCAGAATTATTAATAATATTGAGTTTTACGCTCTCATCATCGCATTGGTAAGCAGTACTGGTTTGTAAATCACTACATGCGGTTAAGCTTAGTAAAATAGCGATTAATGCTAAATATACTTTCATTTTTCCTCCCATCTTCTTTAAAAGTTAGTTAAAACACAGGGCAAAATTTTAATCTAATGTAAGAATAACAAAGCAAAATTAACCGTTGGTGAAAGTAGCGCTTTACGTTATGTTTATAGCAATATTTTTTGAGCTCGGAAGCTTTATGGCAGGCACTAACCTTTTAACGTTATTAGACGATATAACCACTTTACTTGATGACATTGCGACAATGAGTAAGGTAGCAACAAAAAAAACAGCGGGAGTATTAGGCGATGACTTAGCGCTCAATGCACAGCAGGTTACAGGTGTTGCAGCAGAGCGTGAATTACCGGTTGTTTGGGCTGTGGCAAAGGGCTCATTTTTAAATAAAGCGATACTCGTACCCGCTGCTTTATTAATAAGCGTATGGCTGCCTTGGTTAATAACACCGCTTTTAATGATGGGTGGTTTGTTTTTGTGTTTTGAGGGAGCTGAAAAAGTATTTGCTAAGTTTTTGCCTCATCACAATGAAGTGGTAGATGAAGATGAAAAATTAGATTTAGTTGAGTATGAAAAACAAAAAATAAAAGGGGCAATAAGAACCGACTTTATTCTTTCTGCCGAAATTATTGTTATTACTTTAGGCACTGTGGCAGGCGCTACATTACTTAACCAAGCTTTAGTGCTTTGTGTTATCGCAATTATAATGACGATTGGCGTTTATGGCTTGGTGGCCGGTATTGTAAAGCTGGATGATGCAGGACTTTATTTACTCAACCAATCTAAAGTGTCAGCTAATAAATTTAAAGAGTTACTTGGTAAAGGCTTACTCGCAGCAGCGCCTAGGTTGATGCAGTTTTTAGCATTTGCGGGCACCATTGCAATGTTTTTAGTAGGCGGCGGGATTTTAGTGCATGGTGTTGAGTTACTGCATCATACTCAAGTCGATGTAACAAGCTATGCTCAGTCTGTTGCTGGCGGCACAGGAGAAGTATTAGCGCCTCTCTTGTTTGATGGTTTGCTAGGTGTTATTGCCGGCTTAGTTGTTGTGCTTATACATGTAGGTTATACAAAGTTATTTAAAAAATAGTTTATAGCTGGCGTACTTGTTGCGCCAGCTATATTTAAATTCACTCATTCACAGTTAGCTATTTTACAAAGCGATTCTAATTCAAATTGTGCTTTAGTATTTTTTTGCTCAATGGCCTTTTTATACCAATAAATAGCCTGTTGATAATTTTGAGCTATTCCCTGACCATCACGATACATTTGCGCTAAATTTAATTGCCCCCATTGAGAACCCGCTTCAGCAGCTAGCTTAAAGCTATTAAATGCTTCAAAAAACAACTTATCTTTAAAATAAATAATGCCTTGTTGATTGTTTTTATCGAGTTTTAAACCTTTATATAGTGGCTTAGGTTTGGGAGGAAACATCACAAACCCGCCATAAAGGCTGTTGGCATAAGGTCGCAGCACGTCATAAATAGCTTCGTCTTTATACAAACGCTTTACTTCATCACGAGGGAGAGTGATTGTTTTAGTGGAGAAGTAATTGTCTTGAATTAGTTGGCTGGTACGCATTGCCAAGGTAATACTATTATTACGTTTATAGCTGTAGTTGCTTATCTGAAAGGTAATAAACTGCTTATCAAAACTTAAAACTTGAGCAATTCTTAAATTGGTTAGGGTCCAGGGTTCGTGTGTAAATTTGTCGGCGTGTACTAAGTAGGTGTCATATATTTTAGGTGTATTCAAATAACTTTGCTTTTGAGTCTCGGTATCAAGGTGTTGTTGATAAAAAAACGAAACAATCCAAAGCAATAAAAATACGCCAATAAAGTATTTAGGTAGGCTTAGTTTTTCTATTAACGGTAGTTGCGTTATTTTAACAGGTTCGCTTTTTCCGCATTGATAGCACTCGCGTTTATAGCTTAATTTTAAGGCAAGCATAGGTAAAATGCTAAATCGTAAATAGCGGCTTTTATTTACTAAATGGTAGGCGTCGCTTTGGCAGTGAGGGCAGCGTGTTATTTGTGCAAAATGTGGAAATGATTCACTCGTGTTGAAAAGTAACATAAAGCACGCTCCTTGTTTAATTACCTAAAGGTAAAACAAGAAGCGTGTTAGTTAAAGCTACAAACTGTAAGTAAGTATGTCTGTTATTACTTATTTTGAGCTTTAGGCTTGATAGTGGTTTTTGCATCGGCAGCCATTAGAGCAAATACAGCGTATGCAGCGGTATTTTGACGAAGCTTAGCAGGTGTTACTTTATCAAGCGTATCGTCAGCTGTATGGTGGTAATCAAAGTAATCTGTTCCATCTTGAGCAAGTTCAAAAATAGGCGCTGACGTTGCTGCTTTAAGTGGAATTAGATCGGGGCCACCATTCGCTTGGTTTTTACCAATGTGCTCAATATTTAACGGCGCAAGTTCTTTTGCTATAGCGCGAACTACAGGAAGTGACTCTGCGCTTACGTTCGATTCAAAAGCATATACAACATCGGCGCCAAAATCAGACTCAGCGGCTGCAACAATATTGCTTAGCTCGTTTTTATGCTCTGCAAAATAAGCTTTTGCCCCCCAAAGACCTAGCTCTTCAGCTGCAAAAAGTACCACACGAATACTGCGCTTAGGGCGTTTTACATCGCTAATATGTTTAGCGGCTGCCATTGTTAGTGCAACGCCTGCGCCGTCATCTAATGCGCCAGTCCCTAAGTCCCAAGAATCTAAATGCCCCCCAATTAATACATATTGCTCAGGGTTTTCGGTACCATTAAATTGGCCAATAACGTTATAACCAGTGCCTTCACCAAGGCTTTCGGTTTGCACATTAATATTTACCGACACTTCTTTATTTAAAGCAACTAAGCGTGCTATTTGATCTGCATCTGGGTTAGCAATTGTTACGTTAGGTATTTTTGTAACACCTTCTTTGTAGTAACTACCGCCAGTGTGTGCAAAGCGATGATGACCGGTACTAACCGAGCGCATCATGTAGGCAACAGCGCCTTTTTTAGATGCTTCTATAGCGCCTGTACCGCGTGCTTTTACAGCAGGTCCGTAACCATTCCCGTCGATGTCACGGTTCATACGGTAATTAATATACGCAATTTTGCCTTTTAAGCTGTTATCAGGTGCCGCAATTAGCTCATCGAGCGTTTCGAACAAGACTACCGATGCTGTGATCCCATCTTTTGGTGTGCTAATACTGTTACCTAACGCGGTTAAGTGCAACGGTTGCTCGCTTGGTGTTAGTATTTTTCCGCTTTCGCTATAACGACGCCATTCAGGAAACGTGGCTTTTTCTAGCCATACTTTATCAAAGCCCAGTTCATTAAATTTGGCTTGAGCCCATGCCACTGCTTTTTTATCGTTTTCAGTGCCGGGTAAGCGAGGACCAACTTCAGTTGTTAATGACTCTAGCAATTTATAGCTTAAATCACTATTTAGTGCAGAGGTGCGCACTTCGTCTACTTGTTGTAATTGCTTTTGGGTAAATTCGGCGCTGTTAGCGTTTGCAGCCATACTGCTAGTAAGCAGCAGTGCGGTAATTAATTTTTTCATTTTGGTAGGCCTTTTTAATAATTAGCGCTATTAGAGCATGTAACAAACATGATAAAAAATAGATGAGATGAATAGGCTTTGTAATAGGTTTAATGCTGTTAGGTGTAAATATTTAGATATAAAAAAGCCCGCGTAAATGTACGCGGGCTATATTTTAAAGCTGTTATTTAAGGCATTTATTTAAAAGCTAAATTGCGCTGCTAAACGAAGATTTGTACCCTCGCCAACAGTTACATTACTCGTGCCGCCACCACCTAAATAGCTTTTATCAAATAAGTTTTCGATGTTAAGGCGTAAGTTAATATCGGTATTACTTAAGTTAAACTTATAAGTTGCACCTACATCAACACGTGTATATGCATCTTTAGTAATTGTATTGGCGCTATCGGCAAAGCGCTCACCTTCGTAAAAAGCACCAGCATTAAGTGCAATGGCGTCGTTTAATTCATAACGCGTCCAAAGTGATGCCGACCATTTTGGTGCATCGGTAGGGCGTTTACCTTCCAATACTTCATCGCGTTCAAAGTTAGCATCTAGATACATAGTTGATGCCATAACAAATAAGCGGTCAGTAGCGGCACCTTGTGCGCTTACTTCAACACCTTTGTGGCGTTGTTCACCCACTTGGTTTGTTTCACTTGTGAATGAGCCAATAGGCGTCTCAAGTTGTTCGCTAACAAGAGTACCTTCTTTGCTAATATCAAAAATAGCACTGGTAAGCATTAGGCGGTCATCAAATAACTGCCATTTAATACCAATCTCTCTTTGCTTAGATGTAACAGCATCTAATTTCATGCCGTTATTTACATCTGTTTCATCAATCAGTGTTTCACTACCTTGAGGCTCAAAACCTTCTGAGTAACTAGCGTATATAGTTGCAGAAGCATTTGGGTGATAAAGCACACCTACTTTTGGTACAAATGACTCGTTATCATTTCCTGTGCTATTTTGTTTGTCGTAACGACCACCCAATGATAGTTGCCACTCAGGCGAGAACGAAATTAAGTCTTGAACGTAAATTCCGTAGTAGTCGTATTCAGTTTCGCTTACTGTATCATCTGTTTTATAGCTTACTGATGGACGAGATGGTTCTGCTTGTCCTGCAGAAAAATCAAAATAGTCGGCAGAGGTACGGCGCTGTCCGTAGTAATAATCAAGCGAGTTTGCGCCAATTAAAAATTGGTGCTGTAAGCTACCTGTTTTAAATTCACCAATAAAATCAATAAATGCAGTTTTAAATTGCCAATCGTCAAAGCGATCATAAGGGCGAGATTCATAACTATCGCCTTCAGCAAAGCCACCTGGCATACGCGGTGCTGACTCAAAGCGTTGGCGTTCAAATGTTTGTTCGTTATAGCCAAGCTTTACTTGCCAGTTATCGGTTAAAAATACTTCTAGGTCTACGCCTAGGTTTTCTACGGTTATATCGGTAAACGCCCAAGACATATCACGGATTGTTTTATCATCACCAATTACATTGGCATTGTCGTCTATCCATGCACCAGTATCTAAACCTGCTTCGTCGTCTGTGCGGTCGTAATGCACACGTACTAATGCGTTGTCGCTAATATCGTAATCTACAACTAAAGCACCTAAAAAACGGTCACGCTCGCGGTTTTCACCGTTTTGGTATTCACGCCAGTAATCAACATCTTGTTTAACTAAAATCCCGCGAGCACGTAAATCTTCAGATTCAGTCAAGGCGCCTGCAGCATCTACCATAAAGCGAGTTGAACCATGCTGATCTACATCGGCACTGGCATTAAATAATGTTTGTGCTGTAGGCTTTTTAGTAACCATGTTCACCAAGCCACCCGGACCTGATTGACCATATAAAATGCTCGATGGGCCTTTAATTACTTCAACTTGTTGTAAAATTTCGATTGGTTGTTGGTAGTGCGACCAATGCTGATGCCCATCACGTAAATAACCTGTTGATGAGCTTAGCTCAAAGCCGCGCAAGTTAAATACCTCACGATTTCGTTGTTGTGAGCCTGCAGTTAAGCTTGCGTCATTTGTAAGTACTTCGCCAAGGGTAGTGGCAAGTTGCTCACTAATAATAGTGTCGGTTATTACGGTTACAGATTGTGCGGTTTCAAGTAATGAAGCTGATGTTCTCATTGCGCCATTAGCGTTATCTACTTTGTAATCGTTAAAGTAGCTACCTTTTACTTCTATACGCTCAAGGTCAGTAGTGTTTGCGTATGTGTTTGTTGTAATGCTTGCTAATAGTGCTATGTAAAGAGAATTCAGTTTCATTGTTTGCTTCCAGCAGTGATATGTAAAAAACAATCGCGATCTTAATGCAAACTACTATCATTTTCAACACCTTTTGTTAACGTACTTTATTATGTGTTTGTTAATGGTTGCTAATTACGAATTCTGCTATTATTAGCAGCATATTTAGTGGGGCTTTCCCCCACGTTATTTTTATTGCTATGGAACTTACTGTGACTTCAACTGCTTTTTCATCTTTGGCTTTACCAGCTGGACTCGTTGATAATTTATCAACACTTGGTTATGCGCATATGACACCTGTACAAGCGCAAAGTTTACCGCCTGTACTTGCTGGTAAAGACATCATTGCTCAGGCAAAAACCGGTTCAGGTAAAACTGCTGCGTTTAGCTTGGGTGTGTTAGCTAAATTAAACGTAAAACGCTTTCGTATTCAATCTTTAGTCTTGTGTCCTACTCGTGAGCTTGCCGAGCAGGTTGCGGTTGAAATGCGTAAATTAGCGCGCGGTATCCATAACATTAAAATATTAACGTTATGTGGCGGTGTATCAATTGGCCCACAAATAGGCTCGCTTGAACATGGCGCGCATATTATTGTTGGCACACCTGGGCGTGTTGATGACCATATTCGTAAAGGTACTTTACGTTTAGATGATGTTGAAACATTGGTACTTGATGAAGCCGATCAAATGCTTGATATGGGTTTTCAAGATACACTTGATGCAATTATTGAGCGCATTCCACAAAATCGTCAAACATTGTTATTTAGTGCAACATTCCCAAGAGCTATTGAAGCAATTGCTAAGCGTGTACTTAAAAATCCAGAAATGGTTAAAGTAGAAGAAGAGCAAGCCAAAAGCACAATTAAGCAGTACTTCTACAAAATGGATAATAATAAGCAGCGCTATCCAACGCTAAAATTATTATTACTTAAATTTACACCACAAAGCTGTGTTGTGTTTTGTAATACTAAAGTAGAAACACAACAAGTGTGTGACGATTTAGCTGATGAAGGCTTTAGTGCTGTTTCGCTACACGGTGATTTAGAACAGCGCGATCGTGAACGTACGTTAATTCACTTTTCAAATAAAAGTGCTTCAATACTTGTTGCAACCGATGTTGCTGCACGTGGTTTAGATATTGACGACATGGATATGGTGATTAACTACCATTTAGCACATGACACGCAAACACATGTGCATCGTGTTGGTCGTACAGGTCGCGCTGGTAAAAAGGGCATTGCATGTTCTATTTACGGTGAAGCAGAAGCGTTTAAAATTGCTCAAATAGGCGAACATTACGAACGCGATATTACTCCAGAGCAAATGCCACCATTTAATTTATTAGACAAGCCGCCATACCGCCCTGAAATGGTTACTTTGATGATTGATTCAGGTAAAAAACAAAAAGTACGTGCAGGTGATATTTTAGGTGCTTTAACGGGTAAAGATGGGGTTGCAGGTCGTCAGGTGGGTAAAATTAACGTACTTGATAACGTAGCGTTTGTTGCTGTTGAGCGTAACTCATTAAAACCTGCGCTTCGTAAATTAACCGAAGGCAATATTAAAGGGCGTAAAATACGCGCACGCCGCCTTACTCGTTAATTTAAACTTCTAAATTAATAGATTAACGAGCAGCTACCTTTAGCTGCTCGTATTGTATTTTTATTTTTTTAAACTCAACTTCACAGCCATTTGGTTTATCTGGGTGCACTTGTAATGCAAGTTGTCTCCAGCGCTTTTGAACATTTTTAAGAGTGAAATTTTCAGGCAACTTCCATTCTAAAGCCAACGCTTTAAATTCATTTTCATTTAAAGCCTGTTGTGGTGATGTCGTTTTAAACTGACGCCAAAAGCTATTTAAAAGCTCATCAATCTGCTCTTCACTGGTATCGTAATTATGCCAATCTAAATAATAATCTCGCAAATTTTCGCTTGTTGTTACTAAACTATTATCTCCTTTTTCTAAAAGCTCGATATGCAGAGCTGAAATGAGTAAACTCTGAGGGCGTAATTGTGCCTGCAGTTGGTACAGTGCATTCATAATTAAAAAGTTACGTTTAAATAAATCACGTTCAGGACTTTTATCGAGAGTGGTCATAGCGCTGCGGTTTGTCAGTTCTGCTGCTAAAGTATGAACTTGCCAAACCTGCTTTGTTAGTATTAGCTCAAAAATCTCATCAATCAGTGGGTTAAGCATTGTTTAGGCCCTAGTAGTTGGTGTATCTTCAATAAAGATTACACTGATATAAGTAACGGTTTGAAGGATTAAAATTATGCTGGGCAAGTTAAAATGCCTCTTATTTACTATATGCTGTGTACTAATAGCTCCTAGCTATGCCCAAAATAATGATTCGTTATTTGAGCAATTCAAAAACGAAGTGCAGTGGGAGCCTAAATTACAATTAGCAAACATGCTACTTGCTAATAAAAATGCCTCCAAAAAAGAGCGTGTCGCTGTTTATTCGGCATTGGGTAATACTGCGTTATCGGTTGATAATTTTAAAGACTCATTACATTACTTTAAATTACTTGAACAACATACTTCGGATACTTTCTTCCCTGATGAGCACTTTCGTGCAATTAAAATGCAAGGTGTTGTACTTTTTTATCAAGGCTTATTTCAAAAAGCGATTATTGAATATACCCGTACCCTAGCATTAGCAGAAAAGAATAAGCAATTACTAGAGCAGGCAAACTTATTAAATAATATTGGTTTGGCCTATTTTAATATGAATAAGCTAGGCGATACCCTAGAGTTTTATTTAAAAGCAAAAGCTATCTACGAGGCGTACGGTAGTGAGCAAGATAAAACCGATATACTACTTAATATAGCAGGCGTTTATATACGCTTATCACGCTACGATAGTGCGTTTGGTCTTTATCAAGATGTACTTAAGGTTTATCAACGATTAGATGATAAAAGCGGTATTGCGCAGGTATATAACAATATGGGTGTTGCCCATATGGAGAGTAATCAATTTGACTTAGCACTGCACTATTATCAGCTAGCGCTGCGCTATTATATTTCAGCTAATGATTACAATAAGTTATCTACACAATATACAAATTTAGCAAATACTAATTTAGTATTAAAAAAAGTGGATGAAGCGTACGAGCAAGCTAAATTAGGTGAGTACTACGCCCTTAAAATAGATAACCATAATTTAGAGCTTAATGCGCTTCATGCACTGGCTAAAATTCAGTTTGTTAAGGGTAACTTAGAAGAGGCGCAAATAAATTTAGATAGAGCTATTTTACTTGCCCATGAATACGGCAGTGAACGAATAATTAGAGAGAGCTTAGGGGCCAAAGCACTTCTTGAAGCCAGTAAAGGCGATTATTCAAGCGCAATGGCTTTGCAACAAAAATATATTAGTGAGTTGCGAAAGCTCAGAAGTACGGCAATTATAAATGCACTCGCGGTACTTCAGCATCAATTTAAAGCAACGCAATTAAACCAAGAGATAGAAAAACTTAAACAAGATCGCCGTGTGCAAGAGCTAAAAATGTCGCAGCGTTCTCAGCTTACTTTATTCTCTTTTTTACTATTACTTTTAGTTGTCGTAACTGGTATTGCGCTTTATCGCCGTGGTGCAGAAAAACGCGCTAAGCAGCAGTTAACAGAACAAGTTACGCAACGTACCGCAGAATTGCAGGCAATTGCACAAGAGCTGAGAGAAGCCAACGATGTTAAAAGCCAGTTTTTGGCTAATATTAGTCACGAAATTCGCACTCCACTAACGGCTATTTTAGGGCAAACAGATGCTTTGATTAATGAATTATATGAGCCTGAGTCACTTAAAGATGAATTAAGAGTAATTCAGCGTCACAGTGACCATTTAAAAAGCTTAATAAATGATGTACTCGATTTAAGTAAAATTGAAGCCAATAGATTAGAGTTAAATATTTCGTGCTTTGATATTGTAGAGCTCGTAAATGATGTGCACGCAATGTTTATCACCCAAGCAAAAGCAAAAAATCTACATCTTATTTTAGACAATCAAGTGGGTAATGAGTTTTACACTAAGCTGGATTTAATACGCGTAAAGCAGATTCTTATAAACTTATGTGCAAATGCTATTAAGTTTACTCATTCAGGGCAGATCATTATTGCATTAAATAAGAGTGAGCAAGGACTAGTTATTATTGTAAAAGATACCGGTATTGGTATGAGCTCTAAACAGTTAAAGCTTATTTTTGAATGCTTTAGCCAAGCTGATAACAGCATTAGCCGTCGCTTTGGTGGTACAGGGTTAGGCCTTAGCTTATCGCAACAATTAGCTGCGATGATGGGTGGTTATATCAGCGTACAAAGCGAATACAAAAAGGGCAGTCAGTTTTCGTTCTTTTTACCGTGCGCAGAAGTAAATAAATCTCAAAGCATGATTGAAACTCAAAGTGCTCCTAAGGCAAATAAGCAATTAGCAGGGCGTGTTGTACTTGCGGAGGATCATCCTGATAATCGTAGGTTAATAAGTCGTTATTTACGCTCAATGGGACTCGAGGTTATTGCTGTTGAAAATGGTGAGCAAGCGGTAGAGCAGTGCTTAAAAGAATATCCAGATTTGGTATTGCTCGATATTCAAATGCCAGTAATGGATGGGCGTTCTGCTTTTCAGCTATTAAAACAATGTGGTTTTGAGCGACCTATTTTTGCTTTAACAGCAAATGCTATGAGTCATGAAGTGGATGGTTATTTAGAGTTAGGGTTTACTGGTTACTTAGGTAAACCGATAGACAAAGAGTCATTTTATAAAGCGCTTTCTAGTCACCTACATAATGCAGAAGATCAGCCAATTACAAAGCAAAATGAAGTTGATATGAGCGATCTTGTGATTAGTTTCAAGCAGAGCTTTGCTTTGGAGAGTGAAACGATTACGCAGCATTTTATAAGCGAAGATTTAGATGCGCTACAAAAAGATAGCCATCGCATTTTAGGGGCTGCACAAATGTTTGGTTTGGATGAAATTGCGCAATCGGCTAAAAATTTAGACAGAGCACTTCTACGCAGAAGCCAAAAAAGCAGTGCAAATGATTTTAAAGCGCTCGTTGATACGCTGCAGGGTGTACTTAAAAAGTATAATGAAAGTTAAACTGTATTTAATCCAGACACAAAAAAAGCGCCTAAGGCGCTTTTTTTATTCAATTAAAACGCTTTTATTGGCGTCTCATCGAATCAAAAAATTCATCATTGGTTTTGCTCATCGATAGTTTATCGATTAAGAATTCCATTGCATCAATTTCTGACATGTCATGAACAATTTTACGTAAAATCCAAAGCTTTTGAAGTTCATCTGGTTTTGTTAGTAATTCTTCACGACGAGTACCTGAGCGGTTAAAGTCGATAGCTGGGAATACACGTCTTTCCGCAATTTTACGGTTAAGGTGAAGTTCCATGTTACCAGTACCTTTAAACTCTTCGTAGATAACTTCATCCATTTTAGAGCCAGTATCGATAAGAGCTGTAGCTATGATTGTTAAGCTACCACCTTCCTCAACGTTACGTGCAGCACCAAAGAAGCGCTTAGGTTTATGTAATGCGTTAGCGTCAACACCACCAGTAAGTACTTTACCTGATGAAGGAATAACGGTGTTATAAGCACGTGCTAAACGAGTGATTGAATCCAATAAGATAACAACATCTTTTTTATGTTCAACTAGGCGTTTTGCTTTTTCGATAACCATTTCGGCAACTTGTACGTGACGAGAAGCTGGTTCATCAAACGTTGATGCAATAACTTCACCTTTAACTAGGCGTTGCATCTCTGTTACTTCTTCCGGACGTTCATCAATAAGTAAAACCATTAATGTTACATCAGGATGATTGTGCGTAATTGATTGTGCAATATTTTGAAGTAGCATTGTTTTACCCGCTTTTGGCGGAGCTACTAACAAACCACGTTGGCCGCGGCCAATAGGAGATGCTAAATCAAGTACACGGGCTGTAATATCTTCTTTACTGCCGTTACCACGTTCCATGCGAAAACGTTCGTTTGCATGTAATGGAGTAAGGTTTTCAAAAAGAATTTTAGTTCGAGAGTTTTCAGGTTTATCAAAGTTAACTTCATTTACTTTAAGTAAAGCAAAGTAACGTTCACCGTCTTTAGGTGGACGAATAAGACCTGAAATTGAATCGCCAGTACGCATGCTGAAACGGCGAATTTGGCTAGGTGAAACATAAATGTCATCTGGGCCAGCTAAGTAAGAGGCTTCTGATGATCTTAAGAAGCCGAAACCATCTTGTAAAATCTCTAATACACCGCCGCCGAAGATATTCTCTCCGCCTTTAGCATGGGATTTAAGAATGGCAAAAATGATATCTTGCTTTCTTAAGCGGGCTACGTTTTCGAGCCCCATGGACTCAGCTAAGTCTACAAGCTCTTTAATGGACTTGTCTTTTAATTCGCGTAAATGCATATTGGTGGGTTCTTTATTACAGTTGTCATACTCAAAATCGCTTTGATCGTTGAGTGAGGTTTGTTGAATATAACTAAGGATTAGTTGGCTTTATAAACTAGCAGTTCACTGGCAAAGCGTCCAGTCTTTATACAAAATAAATTTAAAAAAGGGCAAAAAGCCCTTTTTATTGTTCTAGCTTACAGTTAGATGTTGTTTTCTAAAAACTCAATAAGTTGAGTTTTTGAAAGAGCACCTACTTTCGTTGCAGCTACTTGACCATCTTTAAAAAGAAGTAAAGTAGGGATACCACGAATACCAAATTTTGGCGGTGTGCCAGCATTTTGGTCAATGTTTAATTTAGCAACAGTCACACGGCTGTCGTATTCATCAGCAACTTCGTGAAGAATAGGGGCGATCATTTTACAAGGTCCACACCATTCAGCCCAGAAATCTACTAGTACTGGTTTGTCAGATTGTAATACGTCAGCTTCAAAGCTATCGTCAGTAATTTGGATTATTTTCTCGCTCATTGCGCTCTCCGATTTAGTTAGGCGAAATATTTAGTGCGTATTTAAACACTCTTGTTTCTTATTGCAAGTTTAAACGTTATGCTTAAACGCTATGACTAAGACACATTTAACCGATAAAAAGTTTTCAGACTTTGCTATCGCACCGGAAGTGGTTGCCGGTTTAACCGAGAATGGGTTTGAATATTGCACACCTATTCAAGCAAAATGCCTACCTTTTATTTGTGATGGACGCGATATCGCGGGCCAAGCTCAAACAGGTACAGGCAAAACGTTGGCGTTTTTAACTGCCACGTGCCATCGGTTATTACAATCTAGCAAAGCACCTAGTAAACATCCAAGAGCCCTGATCATGGCCCCTACTCGGGAGCTTGCGATTCAGATACACAAAGATGCTAAAATTTTAGCGCCGCACTGTAATCTTAACTTAGGTTTAGTATATGGTGGCGAAGATTACGAAAAACAACGTGCACAACTAGAAAAAGGCGTTGATATTTTAATTGGTACTACAGGTCGTCTAATTGATCTGTATAAGCAAGGCTGTTACACCCTTAATGAAATTGAGGTAGTCGTGCTTGACGAAGCTGATCGTATGTTCGATTTAGGTTTTATCAAAGATATTCGCTATATGTTCGATCGTATGCCAGATACATCAAAGCGTTTAAACTTATTATTTTCTGCCACATTATCGTATCGCGTACAAGAATTAGCTTTTGAGCACATGACAAACCCAGAACATGTTCAAATTGAACCTGACGTTAAAACGGGTAAACGTATTCAAGAAGAGCTATTTCATCCTTCGCAAGAAGATAAAATTAAGCTGTTGTTAACCTTAATTGAAGAAGAATGGCCAGAGAAAGCAATCGTGTTTGCAAATACCAAGCACAGTTGTGAAACAGTATATGCTTGGCTTAAGTCTGACGGTCATCGTGTAGGCATGCTTACTGGTGATGTTAACCAGAAAAAACGCCAAACTATATTAGCGCAGTTTAGCAAAGGCGACTTAGACTTTTTAGTTGCGACTGATGTTGCAGCGCGTGGTCTTCATATTCCAGAAGTAAGTCATGTATTTAACTTTGATTTACCTGACGATTGTGAAGATTATGTTCACCGTATTGGTCGTACTGGTCGCGCTGGTGCATCAGGCCACGCAATTAGTTTTGCATGTGAGCAATATGCATATAACCTGCATGAAATTGAAGAATATATAGAGCACAGCATTCCTTTATCACATTATGATAAAACAGCATTGCTAGATGATTTAACTCAGCCTATTATTCAAAGAAAGCGCAACTATTCAACAGGTCCACGTAACCGTAGTAATAACAGCGGACGTCGCCCAAATAATAGTTACCAAAAAGGACGGTCGTAAACGACCGTTTGTATAAGTAGTAGTAACTAGAGGTTTTTGAACGGTGGGGCAACTTAAACCGCAAAAAAATGTGTACGCAGTTATTGATTTGGGCTCAAATAGCTTTCATATGCTTATAGCCAAATCAATTGCTGGCGGTCTACAAACAATTGGACGTGTTAAACGCAAAGTCCGATTAGCCGCAGGGCTTGATAAAGATAACGTATTGAGCACTGAAGCAATGCAGCGAGGCTGGGAATGCCTTGCCCTTTTTGCTGAGCGTCTACAAGATATCCCAGATAAAAACATCACCATAGTAGCAACAGCCACCTTACGGTTAGCAACTAACGCCGAAGTATTCAAAAATCATGCAGAAAAAATTCTTGGCCATAACATTAATGTTATTAGCGGAGAATTAGAAGCGCGTACAATTTATAAAGGTGTTGCTCATACTTCATCTTGTACTGGCAAACAGCTTGTTATTGACATTGGTGGTGCAAGTACCGAAGTTGTAATTGGTAAAGCATTTGATGCCTTACATTACAAAAGCCTCAATATGGGGTGTGTTACCTATCTTGAACGCTATTTCAAAGACTGCCAATTAAGTAAGAGTAACTTTAACGCAGCCATAAAAGCAGCTCGTACAGTCATTGATGAAATTTCTCCAGAATATAAAACAGCGGGATGGCAAATTGCATCTGGTGCTTCTGGCACAGTGCAAGCAATTCAAGAAATTATGGTCGCTCAAAACCTTGACGATTTACTTACGCTTGAAAAGCTCAACACTATAAAAGAGCAAGCAATTGCATTTAGCACTATTGCAGCGCTAGACCTTCCTGGATTAAGTGAAGACCGTCGACTGGTATTTGTATCAGGGCTCGCAATCTTAATCGCACTATTTGAATCTCTTGAAATAGAAAAAATGGGATTGGCGGGTGGAGCACTGCGTGAAGGCGTTTTATATAGCATGGTTCCGGAGTTTCATAATAACGACATTCGTAAACGCACAGTTGATGGGTTTATGAGTCGTTATCACGTTGATCAAAAACAAGCGTGTCGGGTTTCAAGCTTAGCTATGCAGTTAGCGGTAAGTATTGATAAAGATTGGCCAATTGAACGTTTAAATGGGTTACCACTATTAAAAGCGGTAGCGCAGCTTCATGAGATTGGATTACTAATAGAATATAAGCAGTACCATAAACACACCGCTTATATTTTGGAAAATACCGATATGCCTGGTTTTTCACAGTCAGAGCATAAATTAATAGTAGCGGTAGCGGATGCGCATCGTTCTGATTTTCCAAAAGGCTGTTTTAATTCACTCGGCGTAAATAGTCTATTGGCGCAATATATAGTGAGATTACTACGGATAGCAGTCATCTTATCAATGCGCAGACAAGATGATGTACTGCCTATGTTTGAGTTAACTGCTAAAAATGAAGTGTTAGACCTTAAGTTTGAAAGTAACTGGTTAAAAGATCATCCATTAATGGCCAGCGAGCTACAACAAGAGTCTAAACAGCAAGGTAAACTTGGGTGGAAGCTCATAGTAAACTAATTTAAAAGGCCCATCAGGGCCTTTTTAGTGTTTAAAGTAACCATTTCGATGCAAATATGTGCGAACAGCACATTATTTCAAGTTTTCTTCAAAAAAGGGTTGATCTGTTTTCGGATCTCCCTATAATGCGACCCCACTGAGACGGGAAACGCCAACGCATAGCGAGGCACGAACAACTCAGGGTGTTAAGTAAAACTTAGTTTGAATCTTTTAGAAAGTTTAAATTTAAGTGTTGACAAAAAAATAGGAAAGCGTAATATGCGCAGCCCTAGCGAGATGAAGTTTAACTTTATCATCGC